>CALGLS010000449.1 GCA_937959375.1 uncultured Saprospiraceae bacterium | reverse complement strand
TCCAAAGATGAGTAGCTTCGTCGTTCGTGCTACTAGAGCTGAAGGTTATACTTACTTACTCATCAATGATAAATCTGGACGTGAAAAAGCAATATGGGGATTCCCGAAAATAGCTCCTGATGGGCAACACATGATTGTCGTCAATGCTGATTCCGGAAATGGACAAACGAAAAATGGCATTCAGATATTAGGATTCAAAAACGATAGACTTGCTGTCCTTATGGAAAAAGAAATGACAGACTTTAAACCCTATACACCAAAGTGGTTTGATTCAGAAACCGCAGAAATATCACTTAGAGACCCTGCAGGAATGAATACTCAAAGTAAGACGGCTAAGGTACGATTGGTGGAGGGGGCTTGGGTTGTGGAGTAAATAAAACTAATTGTAATTGCTTTGTTGAATTCTCCTGTTATTTGATGCAAGTTATATAAAAATAGGACACACCGTTTTTACAATGAAACGGTGTGTCCTATTTGTTTATATGGTAAACTCCTTAGTGGGAATTCGTTTCGTTTAGCTAAGTTAACTAAACAATGCGATCATAAAAGTAATCACAGTAGCCGCAAAGCCAATCATGAAAATATTATAAGACATGGTAAGAAAACGATATTTTTTATCCAACACCTTACCAAGGAAATAAAGATCTCGGGTCATGTTCCCATAAAGGAGTTCCTTGTCGCGCAAAACGGCGTCCATCGCCTCTTCGAATTGTTCCAAGTTTAGATTAATGAAATTACCAAAGAAAACAACATTTTTCTTAGCCTCTTCCATTTTGATTGGCCCCTGATTTTTAGAAGTTACTTTTGGTCGTATAGACAAAACAGCACAAATCAAGGAACTCAATCCTGTTGCCAAAAAGATAACCACAGGAAGTAAAACCATGGGTTGTGTCTGCGAAATATTTCGATAAGAAAGAATAGAAATAATAACTGAAATCAAAATAGCATTTACACTGATCATGATATTGGCCTTGTTGTCGGCAATAGCACTCAGGTTGATGTGATTTCTATAGTTGGTTCGGAAATAAGTTTGGATAGCTCCGCCACCAGAATTCTTTGGCCCTAATCGTTGAAACTTACGCAACTGTCCTTCTTTTCCATCTACCAATTGAAGTTGGTTCAACTTATTTTTTTCAACCCGATCTTTTTGACTACGAATATTTTTAGCTACCTCATTACTGTAGTTTAACTTGCCATAGTCTGTATGGAAACGAGTGTTCAATAATTCCTGCAATTGAATTTGATTCCATTCATAAGTAGATAGTTTTCTGTTTTGCAAAAACTCCCATTCCAAACGAAGTAAAGGTCGGTGTTCAAAAAAGTTTTCTGTAGCATTAAGTGAAGCAATTGCATCATTCAATAACTGTTCTTCTTTTGACACTGGATTGATGGTGTCGTTAGTTGTATTTATCGCAGCGAGTACTTTGTTGAGCTTGTCAGACGAGTAGCGTTGAGAACTTAAGAAGGCCTTCGCCTGTTCGGTACTTTTACTAACGGGATCATTGTAGTCAAAAAGATAACCCGTAGCATGAAACCATGCAGCTAGTAAAGCTACCTCGATGGTGCTATCCGAAAAGTTAAGTGCCTTTCCCATTTCGTCTACCTTCGTAACGATGTCATGCGTCCGCTGGTAGCTATGGAACAATAGTCTAGTGTCGTACTGCTGATTGAACAGGTTGAGTACATGTTGGTGAGCTGCATTGAAAATGTTCGAAGTGAAAGATGCGCTCGGACTAATGATTTGCTTGTCGTTCGTGTTTTCCTTCAAAATGCGATTGTTTTATGTTGAAGTTATTTTAAAATGGAGGTTGAAATTTCTTGTAAATCATCATTCTATTTTAAAACAACTTCGTTTTCTCGGTAAGTTGATTGATCAACTTCTATACAAAACTAAGAAAAAAACTCAGTAACCTAATTTAGTGCGTCTATGAATTTGGACTAAGGCCTCCTGCGATCCTCTATTACTAAGCGAGGACGGGTCGACCGATAATAGAAAAATTCAAATTCAATTCTTTCGACTGCGTTCTATGTGAAATTGAAATTGAGTTTGAATTTGAGACTTGAGCTTTAAAACGTTTTGAATTGTTGGTCGGTCTAAGAAAGTCCTGTCTCATCTCCTGCTCAATTTAAATCTAATTGACCTGCACAGTAACCCTATAAGTCATAATATAATCAATCAGTTGCTCGATACGCATATCAGACAAACGTTCAACGATAACTGGATGTTTCTTTGACGTCATTTCGTAAAGAATAAAATCATCAATTCTCTTTTCAGGTAATACACTAGAAAGAATCTCTAACATGGGATAATTTGATTTTCCTTCAGTAAGCCTTTCAAAGCTAAGTAGCGCATTAAGAAGACATTCTTTTTCTTCAACAATACCTACGTCTGCCGTTGAGATAAATTTCATCTTGAATTTATAATTAGGTTCATGTGCCCAAACAGCTTTGCAAGTAGCATATGATTTCCAAGGGACATCTGCTGATTTTATGACTACATTACTGTCTGCAGTTTCATATAACTGATACTTTGGTTCAAAATTAATATTTTGGTAAACGAAACCTTTACTGCGATAAATACTGATTAGAGAGTCAAGTATCACGGGATTATTCCTATCGTATAAATGAGCTAGATTGATGTTTCTAAAAGCTAGATTAATATTTCCTGCCTTGTGCTGAATATTGGCAATTTCAAAAAGGATATCAGACTTTTTTGGTGATAACAGAAGTAGTTTGTTGTAATAATCAAGGCTTACTTCAGTATTATTGGCCAGATTGGCGCAATGTGCTAAAAGTGGCAACATTTTAGATGCTTTGGTAGCTTCGTATAAGCTCCTGTAAAGGTCAAAAGCTTTGCTATATTTGCCTGCCGAGAAGTAATTATTTGCCTTTTTAAGAGACTTTTTTGCCTTTTTTCTAAGCCTATAGCCACTTAAATCCACAAAATTATTTTTTTGAGATATTGAAAAGTCTAATATTTTGTTTATAATAATGGGTGGACTAGGTGCTGGAAGCACAGTAAGTGTGTCAAAAACATAGGTCCTTATTGAGTTTTTGACAATATTTTGAATCTCAGAAGGCGTGTGTAAGCTCTGAGACTGCGCTCCAAAAGCACAGAAAAAGAAGAGAATAATGAATTTTATATTTTGCATCGGTCGGAAATCTTCGGAAAATGTCATCCAAGCTAGTTCATATAGGAATATTTAAAATATCAACCTTTACAAACAATAAATCAAGTATTTTATACTTAAAGAACTGATATAAGTTACTTTGTTTGCAAAATGAAGTCAGAATATATGCAAGAGTTAAGAAGTTTTTAAACGACTTCTAATTAGCTTCTGCTAAAACAATAATTTTTTCAACTATTTAAAATAGAATTATGGCAAATTTAATGGACCTACTACAAGGTCAAATCTCAGAAGGCTTAGTAGACCAATTAAGTCAACAACTTGGAGGAGCTGACAAGAAGCAAACTCAAATCGCTACTCAAGGTATTCTTTCTACACTTATGTCTGCTATGGCTAAAAATGCTGCAACTCCTGATGGAGCATCTGCATTAGCTAATGCCTTAGAAAATGACCATGACGGTAGTATCCTTGATAACCTTACTGGTATCCTTGGTGGTCAGGCGCAGCCTACTAACACAAGAGCTACTAATGGTATGGGAATCCTTAAGCACGTACTAGGTGGTAAGCAGTCTGGTGCTATTGACATGATCGCTCAGATGAGTGGTTTGTCTGGCGACAAAACTGGTAATCTTATGGCTACACTAGCTCCTATGGTAATGGGTATGCTAGGTAAGCAAAAAAGACAAGCAAACTTAGATGGTTCTGGTCTTGCTGATTTCTTATCAAAGTCAGTTAACTCTGCAACGAATAAGCAACAAGAAATGGGCCTTATCGGCAAAATGTTAGATCAAGATGGTGACGGTAGTGTAATGGATGATCTTGCTGGTATGGGAATGAAGATGTTTGGCAAGTTTTTACGTAAGTAATTGCTTAATTGCTAAGCAATCTCAATAAAAAAGCATCGGGTAGTTCGCTACTCGATGCTTTTTGCGTTTAATCAGTTTTATTTTTAAGTGAATCGAAAAAGAGGGTTGCGGCAGCTAGATTAGTAGCCAAGGGCACATTGTGTACGTCGCACAGGCGCATCAGCATATTCACATCAACCTCATGTGGATGCTTACCCAATGGATCGCGAAAGAAAATAAGCATGTCTACATTTCCCTCAACCAAACGGCTCGCAATTTGAGCATCACCGCCGTAAGGGCCACTTTCCATTCGGTCGACTGCCAATCCAGCTTTCTCTACATGCGATCCTGTAGTACCAGTGGCGATCAGATTGATATTGTTAAGTTTGAAGATATCGAGGTGATCTTTTATAAAACCAACCATTTCGGCCTTTTTGCCATCGTGGGCTACTATTGCTATTGTCATTTTATTGCGTTTGTTTGCAAACTTAAAACATTTAGCATTCAATAATACAAGAATGAAATACTTATTTCGTTCAATAGAATACCAACTTGAATGAGTGAGTAATTTTTCCCTTCACCAAAAAAGCAGTAAATTTGTATTCTTAATTAAAGCGTTACAACCGCATACTAAAATGAATAAAATTTTAAATCTTACTTGTATTGTTCTCCTTGCTTTTTTGATGTCTGCTTGTGATAGAGATACACCCAGCAATAATGCTGATACTCAGGTGCCTTCTACAGGAAATCCCACTATCGACAATCTGACTAAGAAAATTCTTGCAAACCCAAACGATCCTACCCTGTACGCGGGTCGAGCAGGGGCTTATTATCAAGTAGGTGGCTATGATGAAGCCATTGCGGATCTTAGTACTGCGCTTCGTTATGATTCAACTAATGTTGAATACCGACACGTGTTAGCTGACATTTATATGGATTACTATAAATCGAGTTTAGCACTAGCAACGATGGAGGAAACGGCAAAGATGTTCCCCAAACGTATTCCTACCTTGTTGAAACTTTCCGAATTTCAACTCATCCTTAAGCAGAACTCATCCTCACTAGAAACAGTGAATAAAATACTAACAATTGATGCCAATGAAAGTGAAGCCTACTTTATGATGGGGCGAAATTTTTATGATATGGATGATGTCGAACGTGCAATCGGTAGTTTTCAAAAAGCAGTACGGATAGACGCTGACCTTCTAGAAGCATGGGTTTTTCTCGGCGAGCTTTTTGATAAAAAAGATGATAGGAATGCCATCAAATATTTTGACAATGCACTTGATATTGATAGTACTAACTTAGATGCCTTGAGTGGTAAAGCCGCTTATTATCACCAACGTGGAGAACTGGATAATGCGATTGCTGTTTATGAAAAAACAAATAGAATGCATCCTCAATACTCGAATGCTTATTACCAGGCTGGGCTTGCATTCTTAGAAAAAGACTCCATTAATATCGCATACAAACAATTTGATTTGGCAACCAAAATGGAACCAACGAACGTAATGGCTTATTTTTACAGAGGTGTGGTTTCTGAAATTAGAGGAGATATAGCTGGGGCTAAAAACGATTACCAGCAAACATTGAATTTGTCACCCGATTTTGAAAGAGCTCAAACCGCTCTTGCCAAACTAAAATAGAAATTTTAAAAATTAAGCTCATGAAAAAGAATATCTTACTACTGACCATTTTGTGCTTTTCTTTGTTGGCTTGTAATAGCAACCAAACAGAAAGTACAACTGCAAATAACATAAACCAAAGCCCAAAACCAACAACTCAGTTAGCAAAGGCAACGCTTCAACAAGATACTACTCCTGTGAAACAATCGAGAAGCAAATATATGGTTGACCGCTCCCGTCAATTGGCAGACATGGTTGCAGATTATCCATTTGATATTGATTTGAAAACAACTGAAGGGAAAATATTAAATTCGTCTTCAGTACTCCAAAAGAATGGCAAACCAACAGTTATACTTTTTTGGTTGACAACCTGTGGCCCATGTCATATGGAAATGGCTGCCATCAAAAAGATATACGAAGGCTGGAAGGATGAAACAGATTTTAATTTAGTGGCGATCTCTACAGACTTTGAAAAGAACTATCCTAATTTTGTAAAGATGACCAAAAAGAAAGATTGGAAATGGGAAACTTATAATGATGTTAATCGTGAATTCAGAAAAGTTTTACCCGGAGGTTTGAACGGTTTGCCACAAACATTTATTTTTGATAAAAACGGAACCATTGCCTACCATAAGCGTAAGTATAGACCTGGTGATGAACACACACTTTACGAAAAAATAAAAGAAATAGCCTCAAAATAGAAGCCAAAGGAAACGTAATTAATTTTCTTATTCTATAACAAAAGGAGAGCAGTCTCCTTTACAAAACTAAATATTACTATGGCAATCATGAAAGTGATCGAAATCATGTCAAACTCAACTAAGAGTTGGGAAGATGCAACGAAGAACGCAATTAACAGAGCTTCAAAATCTGTAAAAGGAATCAAGTCTGCTTACGTTCAAAGTCAAAGCGTTGTTGTTTCAAGAAATAAAGTAACTGAATTCAGAGTCCAGCTTAAGGTGACTTTTGAAGTGAAGTAATTTTGAGATGTCGGAAATCAGTTGCACAGTATCGTGTGACTGATGCCCGACCTCTAATAAGTATTATCCTCTCATTCGATCTGCCTGTAGTTCCACATAAGTTTTATATGCAGGTCGCTTCGGCGAACTAATCATAAAGAATCTGCCTTTATCACTACTTTTGATTTGCAATTTGTCAGTCTCTGAAACAATCACAAAATCATCCTGCGCGATTGCTTCCCCATTCAACTGAATCGATCCCTCCATCAAATAAATTGAGTGAATCGTATCCTCAGAAATAGCAACATCTTCTTCCGTTGCTCCAAAACTCCATTCCTGAATTTTCATCCCTTCACTATCCATCAATAATGGTGCATTCGCTCCCACGTAATTTTTCACAGAAAACGAATTCACTTGTTCTACAGGGAAATCCGCTGACTTATAATCATTGTAAGATGTAGCTTGAGCAAGTGTTTTGTTGAGATCGGGGTCTACCCAAATTTGAAACATCACCGCATCCTTCTCCATGTGCTCGGCATGACTAATACCATTGCCCGCTCGGATGATTTGAGCATCACCTGCTGATAAGGGGCGCCATTCATTCAGCTTCGTATCAAAGTGACGAATACGTCCACGTAAAACAAACGACATGATTTCAAAACCCTGATGTGGATGCAAACCAATCGTGCTATCTGTTTTTGCCTCAGCATATGCCCAATAAAATAAGTTGGAATAAGGCTTGACTTCTCCTTTGTCTTGTGGAAAACCAATAGGTTTATTTTCTATAATTTCACCTCCATTAAATGCACCAGAGCCCTGTCTTACCTTTGGAATAACTTGTATACGCATGATTTTATTTTTTAAACAAATGTAGTTAGCTTTTTATAAACAGCATAAACAGTCGATGGTTCATATGCAACTTCTCCTATAAATCTGGTAAGTTAGAGTATGTTTAAATTTCGTTTTCAGAGGCGAAAAGACAGATGTTTGTGTTGAACGATGCTCATTTTTTTAGGAATAGCAGGGCTATTGCTGAATAAATAGCAGAACTACAACGCAAAATATCGCTTTTGAAGGCATGAAATATGAATTTTAAACATACTCTTATTTCAAAAAAAACTTAATTTTGGCACCTTCCCCAGTTTAAAGGGGATTTATTGAACTTTTGCGCCTCAAAGATCGTAAGAGGAGAAGGTAGAATCGATTTCAAAAAATAGTATCAACGATGATTAAAATTACTTTACCCGACGGCAGTGTGCGGGAGTACGAAAAAGGAACAAATGCGATGCAAATTGCCTCTTCTATTAGCGAAGGACTAGCACGTAATGTTGTTTCTGCAAAAGTAAACGGCGAGGTGTGGGATGCCAACCGAGCTATTGATGAGGATTCCAAAGTACAGTTACTGACCTGGAATGACAACGATGGTAAAAAAACCTTTTGGCACTCTTCTGCTCACCTAATGGCTGAAGCTCTAGAAGCTTTATACCCAGGTGTAAAATTAGGTACGGGACCAGCTATAGAAAATGGATTCTATTATGATGTAGACCTTGGCGGTCAAAAAATTTCTTCTGATGATTTTCCTAAGATTGAAAAGAAAATGTTGGAATTAGCTCGTCTTAAAAGCGAGTTTATACGAAAGCCAATTTCAAAAGCAGATGCAACAGCTTACTTCACTGAAAAAGGAGATGAGTATAAATTAGAGCTGATTGAAAAACGTGGAGAAGATGAAGAACTAACGCTTTATGAACAGGGAGGTTTTGTTGACTTATGTAAAGGACCTCATCTCGAAAGTACAGCAAAAATAAAAGCGGTCAAGTTGATGAAGATTGCTGGTGCCTACTGGCAAGGTGATGAAAACCGTCAACAAATGACACGACTGTATGGCGTCTCTTTTCCAAAACAAAAAGAGCTAAACCAATATCTCGAGATGTTGGAAGAAGCAAAAAAACGCGATCACAGAAAGTTAGGAGCAGAGATGGAATTGTTTATGTTCTCTGAAAAAGTGGGAGCAGGACTTCCAATCTGGTTGCCAAAAGGAACAGCCTTAAGAACGCGCCTCGAAGACTTCCTCAAAAAGGAACAGTTGAAAAGAGGGTACCAACCTGTGATCACACCACATATTGGTAAAAAAGATTTGTACGTGACTTCAGGCCATTATGAAAAATACGGAGAAGATAGTTTTCAACCCATTCACACACCACGTGAGGGCGAAGAGTTTTTGCTAAAACCAATGAACTGTCCGCACCACTGTGAAGTCTATGGAAACCGACCACACTCTTACAAAGAACTTCCAATACGAATCGCCGAGTTTGGAACAGTTTATCGATACGAACAAAGTGGTGAATTGCACGGGCTTACTAGAGTACGTGGGTTTACACAAGATGATGCGCATATTTTTTGTACACCAGATCAGTTGAAAGCAGAGTTTTTGAATGTTTTAGATTTGACAACTCATGTCATCAACAAACTTGGCTTTGATGATTTTACGGCGCAGATTTCATTACGCGATCCAGACAATAAAGAAAAGTACATCGGTTCTGATGAAAACTGGGAAAAGGCAGAGCAAGCCATCATTGATGCAACGAAAGAAGTTGGCCTAAAAACAACGACAGAATTGGGAGAGGCAGCTTTCTACGGACCTAAACTGGATTTCATGATCAAAGATGCACTCGGACGATCTTGGCAGTTAGGTACCATTCAGGTGGATTACAACTTGCCAGAAAGATTTGAATTAGAATACATCGGATCAGATAATGCGACACATCGTCCCGTGATGATTCACAGAGCACCTTTTGGTTCTATGGAGCGCTTCATTGGAGTACTTATAGAACACTGTGCGGGTAAGTTCCCGCTTTGGTTGACCCCTGATCAATTCGCAATTCTTCCAATTAGCGAGCGCTTTATTGATTACTGTAATGAAATCAAAGATGCACTTGCGGTACATGATATTCAAGGAGTAATTGACAATAGAAACGAAAAGATTGGCCGTAAAATCCGTGATACTTGGGCAAAGAAAATTCCAGTCATGCTAATTGTAGGAGACAAGGAAGTTGAAGAGAAGAAAATCTCAGTTCGCCTACAGGGAGAAGACGGAGATAAAGGTTCGATGTCCCTTGATGAATTCGTTACTTTCTTTAAAGCAATGTTGTAAGAAACGGAGTCGGGTTTAAATAATTTCGTCAAGCTACTCATTCTTAAAATAACTAAACTAGCCCCATCCGGGCTCCCATCTACCCCAATTTGCCTTGCAAGTTGGGGTAGTTTTATTTGGGGAAAGTAGGATTCAAAGGTGCAGTGATTAAACCTTACTTAATCTTAGGCTAAGCACTTTATTCTTGAAACTAAAATATAATTAAAAATTAAATTTGGAGATTAACGGTATTTCCATCTTATTGTTTTATTGAAATACCTATTTTAATTGTATATTTGAAGGCGAGATCAATGGTATCCAAGTTATCCACCACTAAAATTTAAGCTGAGCTAATACTTCAATTATTGTTCAGTCTTGGATGGTTTTATAGAAAAAGAGCCAAAATTAATTACCCCACTCTTTTAATTATAACACCCTATTGAATCCACACCTCGTCATCCATTGAGCTTTGCATCCTGTGAAATAAACAATCATAAACGCCTATTCACCTAAGCGAATAAGCATGTATTTGCCAAAACTTACTACCCACAATGAAAAAGTTTACAACACTTTTATTCTGCATTATCCCTTTGCTTTGTTTTTCCCAAAATGATGTATTGCAATCTCAAACCTCAGACCAGCCGTCAGTTATAAACTTAGGTACACCTGATTCAAGAGAATATGCAACAGCAAAAGACGAACTAATCGGTCTAAGCACTAGAGACCTTCTAGAACTTGGCTACATCACAGATCCTGATGTTACCTCAGAGCCTCCTCCAGGATATATCAACCCTGTAGACAGAGAGGATTGTACAGATGCCTACATCCCTAGAGATGCAACCTACACGGCCGTTCCCCGAAATGATGATGGTTCTTTATACATTGGTGATATTGGTTTTGATTTTAGTTTCTGTGGAGAAACATATTCAGATGTTTACATCAATACAAACGGTAACCTGACCTTTGGCCAATCAGTAGCGCAATTTAGTCCTGATGGCTTCCCGTATGCCGTACCAATGATTGCCCCATTTTGGGCAGACGTTGATACTCGAAACACCGCCTGTGGAGATGCAGCCTATAAACTATTCCCAAATTACATGATTGTTACTTGGGAAAATGTTGGTTGGTTTAGCCAAAACTGTAGCCCACTCAATACTTTTCAAGTGATTATCTCTGACGGTAATGCACCGATTATCGGAGTTGGCAACAACATTCAATTTCGATATGGAGATATGGAATGGACAACCGGTACCGCATCTGGAGGTGGACCTTTTGGTGGTTCTGCAGCGACCGTTGGATTCAATAGTGGTGACAATGTAAACTTTGAACAAGTTGGTCGTTTTAATCTAGATAGCGATGATTATGATGGTCCTTTCGGCAACGATGATGGCGTACATTGGTTAGATAATAAATGTTTTGTTTTCAATAGTGGAACTAACGCTTGGGACTTAGAATGTATGGATATCACAGTGTCGCTTGACGCAAATTGCGTGGCCTCACTTACTCCTGAAGAAATTGGATCGGCGACTGTCTCTGGTTGTGCCGAAGTAGATTTATCTATTGACATTAATTCTTTTGACTGTTTAAGTATTGGAGATAATATCGTCACTTTAACCGGTGATGACGGTTCCTCATCTACAACTTGTACTTCCACGGTTACAGTTACTGCAGATAACTGTGGCGTGATTAATATTGATCCAGTTGGACCATTTTGTGCAGGCGACCCTGCAGTCCCACTAATTGGATCACCAGCAGGTGGAACCTGGAGTGGAGCTGCTGATGTAGGTGGTACCTTTACTCCCTCGGTTGCAGGCCCTGGAACACATACTGTTATTTATACCAATAGTATCGCTTGTCCAACTACCACTAGTATTGATATCATAGTGACAGATGGACCTACAGTAGAAATCACACCAGACCCTGCGGCTTTCTGTGAAGACATTGGCTCTATAGAACTATCTCTCCAACTCTCAGGAGGTTCGGCTCCTTATACGTACAGCTGGCAAACTCCTTCGGGAACTTCTGACGAAGCGTTTATGACTGCTACTGAAGAGGGAATTTATTCCTTAACCGTAACCGATGCTAGTAATTGTTCAAGTGAAACATTTACTTTTGTAACGATGAATCCTTCTCCTGTACCAACTATAATTGACCCCGGAGAAATTTGTATTGAAGAAACTTTTTATCAACTCAACGCTTCTCCTAATGGAGGAACTTGGTCTGGTGCATCAACTGCCTTTGGAGAGGTATTCCCTCAAAACCTAGGCCCAGGTAACCACACTGTTTACTATACCTATACAGATGGTAATGGTTGTATTGGTGAAGACCAATTTGATATAACTATTGTAGACAGTCCACTTGCTTTTGCGGACAATCTAGGACCCTATTGCGAAGGAGATGTGATCCAGCTTTTAGGTAATACAGATGCGTCTGGAACTACGATTACCTATTTTTGGACTGGTCCTGGAAATTATTCCTCGTCAGAACAAAACCCTACAGATGCAACATTGGCTGGAACATATGTATTAGAAGTAATTTCTGATGGATGTGTTTCTTTACCAGAATTTACAGAAGTTATTGTGACTCCATCTCCAGTTGTTGAAGCAAACAACGGAGGGCCATATTGTCTTGGAGATTTGATCGAACTTTTTGGAACAACTAACAATAGCGGAAACTTTATTGATTTTGAATGGAGTGGCCCAGGGAATTATACTTCAACAGAACAAAACCCGATTGATGCAACAGAGCCGGGACTCTACACCCTTGTCTTAATTATCGATGGCTGTTCCTCTGGAATAGAAACGACAACAGTTGAATTTACAGCTGAACCAATAGCAATACCTTCAAATGGAGGGCCATATTGTTTAGGTGATCCGATCGAGTTATTTGGAAATGCAGGAGGTGGTTTTGTTACTTACTCATGGACTGGTCCAGGAACTTATACTTCAACGGATCAAAACCCAACAGATGCAACAGAAGAAGGTGTTTACACACTAACAGTTAATGTTGACGGCTGCGACTCACAACCAGAAAATACAACAGTAATGTTTAACCAAATACAAGCACCTGTCATTACTGGTGACGATGCAATTTGTTTAGGTAGTTCATCTTTCTTAGACGCAGGATTTGGTTACGCTAGTTATGTATGGTCAACGGGAGATCTAACTCAGATCGCAAATGCTAGTGCGGCGGGAACATATTTCGTGACGGTTACCAACTCAATTGGTTGTACAAGCGAGGCTAGTTATGAGGTTACAGAATACCCAGAACCAATACCGGTAATTACAGGTTCGGACACCTACTGCGCAGGAGGAAGTTCTTTGCTAGATGCTGGAGCTTATGAATCTTATATTTGGTCAAATAGCGAATCAACTCAGAGTATCACAGTTGTTACTCCTGGAACTTATTCTGTTACAGTAACGGATATAAATGGATGTACCGGAATAGATATGTTAGTAGTCTCTGAAAGTGCATCTTTAAATCCAATTATCTCAGGAGAACTTAGTTTCTGTCAAGATGAATTGACCGTACTTGATGCTGGCGGAGGATTTGAAACGTATCAATGGACCGGAGGTTCTACCGATCCTACTTTGATTGTCAACATGCCTGGAGATTATGGACTCACAGTTACCGACGCGAGTGGTTGCACTGGTGAAACATCTGTAACTATAGATCAAAATGATTTACCAGCTGTGGGCATCACCGGAAACGATGTGTTCTGCGAAGGCGATAATTCCATTCTTGATGCTGGTGGCCCGTTTACCGATTATATATGGTCAGAAGGTTCAACAGGGCAGAGTATTGATGTGATTGCATCAGGAACTTATAGCGTAACAGTCACTGATGGGAATGGATGTACCAACGAAACCTCTATAGATGTAACAACAAGCCCTTTACCAATTCCAGAAATTGTAGGACCTGACGAATTTTGTACAGGTAGCACAGTGTTCCTTGATGCTGGTGGACCATATACCGATTACATTTGGTCTGATGGAAGTACAACGCAATCTATTGAAGTTGGAGCAGGCAACACATATTCTGTGACCGTTACCAATGCAGGTGGTTGTACAGGAGAGGTTGCTGTTGTCCTTACGGAAAACCCAGATTTATCACCAGCCATTACAGGAACCCTTGAACTTTGTGCAGGAGACAATACAATTTTAGATGCTGGTGATTATGAAACTTATGTATGGAATGACGGAGCGATAGGACAAACAATAGATGTAACAACATCTGGATCATATAGTGTTACCGTTTCAGATGCAAATGGTTGTACAGGGGAAACATCAGTTGATGTGGAAGTTAATACAATTCCTCTAGTTGCGATCAGTGGAGATGATACATTCTGCGAAGGCGATAATTCCATTCTTGACGCTGGAGGTCCGTTTACTGATTATATATGGTCGGAAGGTTCAACAGGGCAGAGCATTGATGTGATCGCAACAGGAACCTACAGCGTAACAGTTACCGATGGAAATGGATGTACGAACGAAACCTCAATCAACGTATCTGTAGATCAATTGCCAGTGCCAGCAATTACAGGTCCTGACGAATTTTGTGCAGGGTCATCTGTATCGTTAGATGCAGGAGGGCCTTACGAAGATTATGCTTGGTCGGATGGGAGTACCTCACAGACAATTGATGCAGATGAAGGAACAACCTATTCTGTAACAGTTACCAATGTCGCAGGATGTACTGCTGAAACAGATTTTATCCTTACGGAAAACCCAGACTTAACACCAGCCATTACGGGAACACTTGAATTCTGTATTGGAGACAATACAATTTTAGATGCTGGTGATTTTGATACTTATATATGGAGTGATGGAGCTACTGGGCAAACGATAGAAGTAGATGCTACTGGTTCATATAGCGTAACGGTAACAGATGGCAATGGATGTACTGGTGAAACATCAGTAGCTGTTGTTGTGAATGATCTTCCTACTGTAACAGTAGATGGAGATGAAACATTCTGTGAAGGCACAAATGTAACCTTAGATGCTGGTGGTCCTTTTAGCGATTATGATTGGTCAGAAGGTTCGTCAGGACAAACGATTGATATTACCGCTACCGGAACGTATAGTGTAACAGTTACCAACGGAAATGGATGTACCAATGAAGCAGCAATAAACGTTGTTGCGAATTCAAATCCAGAGCCAGTTATTGCAGGATCCACCACCTTCTGTGCGGGAAGCTCCGCAACTTTAGATGCCGGCGATTTTGTAAGTTACGTTTGGTCAGACGGATCAAGTTCTCAAACGATATTAGTAGAAGAAGGCAACTTGTATACCGTTACTGTAACCGATGCTAACGGTTGTACTGGAGAGGCACAAACTACAGTGACTGAAAGTACATCATTAAATCCAGTGATCTCAGGAGACGTTGATTTCTGTAATGGTGACAATACAATTCTAGATGCTGGAGCAGGATTTGAAACCTATACTTGGTCCGACGGATCAGTTGGACAAACACTTGAAGTCGACACGGATGGAGACTTTAGCGTGACAGTAACCGATAACTCAGGTTGTACTGGTGAAACGACAGTAGCAATTACTATAAATGAATTACCAACGATTGATATTTCTGGAAACGCACCTTTCTGTACAGATGACAACATAACTTTAGATGCTGGTGCAGGTTTTGAATCATACATTTGGTCAGACCTTTCACTGAATCAAAGTATTGAAGTTACTACAGGTGGCATCTATACGGTAACAGTTACAGATGTAAATGGCTGTACCAATGAAATGTCAGTCAACGTTGTAGAAAATGATAACCCCGCACCTGCAATTCTTGGAGCAACTAGCTTCTGTTCCGGCGATCAGGTTGAACTAGATGCTGGAAACTTCGACACCTACATTTGGTCGGATGGTAGCACGACTCCAACAATCATGGTTGATGCTGGAGGAACGTACACGGTGACGGTTACCAACTCAAATGGATGTACAGGTGAGGCGGATTTGACCGTTAGTGAAAATCAATCTCTAGAACCTGAGATTGCAGGGCCACTTGCTTTTTGTGATGGAGACAATGTAACACTTTCCGCACCTGCTGGTTTTGAGTACCTCTGGTCTACTGGTGATATATCTCAAACGATTACAGTAAGCACGCCAGGTGATTACGAAGTACAAGTAACAGATGCGAATGGATGCTCTGGAGTAGATGTCGTTTCAGTTGAAGTAAATCAACTTCCGGATCCACAAATAGCTGGATCTACTTCATTTTGTATTGGAACAACGATGGTACTAGATGCCGGAGCAGGCTATGATAGTTATGTTTGGTCAGATGGCTCATTAAATCAAACCTTAGAAGTTTCAGAGGCAGGTACTTATTCTGTAATTGTAACGACGGAAAGTGGTTGTTTGGGAAGTGCTGACATAACAGTAATTTTAAGTTCCTCATTAAGTCCTGTGATTGTTGGTAATCTTGAACTTTGTGAAGGCGAAAACTCTATACTAGATGCTGGAACTGGTTTTGATTCCTACATCTGGTCTAATGGTGCAACAACACAAACCATTGATGTTACAGCTGCAGGAATGTATGCTGTGACGGTTTCAGATGCAAGTGGTTGTACAGGAGATAATGTGGCAAACCTTGTGATCAATCCAAACCCAAGCACAACTATAGCAGGAATAAGCAGTTTCTGTGAAGGGGAGACACCAACTCTAGATGCGGGTGCAGGATTTGATAGTTACATCTGGTCGAATGGAGAAACAACTCAAACGATTTTGGCCTCAGCCTCAGATACCTACAGTGTAACTGTCACTAGTACAGGAAACTGTTCTGCGGAAGCAAGTATTGACGTTGTTGAAAATCCAAATCCTCAAGTCGAAATAGTTGGTCCGAATTCTTTCTGTTCTGGAAACTCAGCATCATTAGCGGTTAACGATGTTTACGCAAGTTACCTCTGGACAACAGGAGAGACTAGCCCAACAATAGAATTGACAACAGCTGCAACTGTTGGAGTGCTGGTAACTGACGCGAATGGTTGTACCTCAGATGCACTGATTGATGTGATTGAAAATTCTTCACTAACTCCTGTGATAAACGGAGTGACCGAATTCTGCGAAGGCGGAATAACGGTTTTAGATGCAGGTTCAGGATATGAAACCTATGAATGGACAACAGGTGAAATCTCACAAACAATCACTGTTGTTTCAGATGGTGATTATGGAGTCATCGTAAGTGATGCAGATGGTTGTAGCGGAACTACAGAAATTGCGGTAAGCGTAGTCAATAATCCAATACCAATGATTGCAGGTTCTACCACTTTCTGTACGGGCAGCTCGACGACACTAGATGCAGGTGCTTATGATGCCTACATCTGGTCTGATGGATCAACGAGTTCAACCATTACGACAAGTATCCCCGGCGAATATTTAGTTACAGTAACCAACTCATTGGGTTGTACTGGAGAAACGTCTGTGATGATAGAAGAAAGCTCATCCTTGAATCCAGTGATCTCAGGGCCGACTGCTTTTTGTGAAGGCGAAAACGTAACATTAGATGCAGGTTCAGGATTTGAAACCTACACTTGGTCTACTGGCGCTACATCACAAACCATTACGTTGACAGCAGGGACAACTGTTGGAGTAACCGTTACAGACTTAAGTGGATGTATGGGAGAGACAGCTGTGACTGTAATTGAAAACAGTTCATTGACGCCAGTTATAGTTGGAGATCTTAGTTTCTGTGGTGTCGAAAATTCGATCTTGGATGCAGGTTCAGGCTACGAAACATATGAATGGTCGAATGGAGATAATACGCAAATGATAGAAGTTACGGAGACAGGTATTTTTGAAGTTCTGGTAACAGATGCAAATGGTTGTACAGGCATTACAGATGTCTCAGTTGTTGCGAACCCTGATCCAGAACCTACGATCGGAGGATCTACGACTTTCTGTATTGGAAATACAACGACTTTGGATGCAGGTGCTTTTGATAGCTATCTATGGTCTGATGGATCTACTACACAGAGTATCACAACTGGTATCCCAGGTGATTATATGGTGACCGTAACTACAGCGGCAGGTTGTACCGGAGAAGCTTTTGTAAGCATCGAAGAAAATACAGCATTAAGTCCTGTTGTTCTTGGAGCCCTTGTTTTCTGCGAAGGCGACAATACGATTTTAGATGCAGGAACTGATTTTGAAACCTATGTATGGTCAGATGGCTCTGTCGGCCAAACGCTTGAAGTTGTCTTGCCAGGTGATTATAGTGTTACGGTGACCGACCTTAGTGGTTGTTCAGGTGAAACAACGGTTACTGTAGAAACGAACCCAGAAGTGAATGTTGGTTCAGCAAATCCACCGGCTGCTTTCTGTCAAAATGATTTGGCAAGTGTTGTGTTAGGAGATATGTTGGTAGGTGAAGATATGGGAGGTAGTTGGACTGAAACGTCAACGACTTCATCTCAGGGTGGCGCCTTTGACCCAACCACAGGTACATTCGCTACGCAGAGTCAAATGCCAGGAATTTATACCTTCGAATATTTGTTAAGTGGTGGTTCGGTTTGTCCAGATGAATCCATAGAAGTGTCGGTCGTTATTAATGATTTGCCAATAGCTGTTGCAGGAACTGGAGTAGAATTAGATTGTGCGAATCCTGTGCTCGGTTTGAACGCAAATGGGTCTTCTTCGGGAACTGGTTTTGAAATAACTTGGAACGGTCCGGGAGTAGTTATTGATGGCAACGAAAATACATTAACGCCAAACATTGAGAACCCAGGAATGTACGAGTTAGTTGTTACAAATAGTTTGACAGGTTGCTCATCTACCGATATGGTAGAGGTGACTGAAAGTACGGACGTACCTGTTGCACTTGCTGGCGCTGATCAACAAATTACTTGTAATAACGCATCTACGATTTTGCAACCAGATGGAACCTACGGATCAGATTATCAAGTGACGTGGACTGGACCTGGAGGTTATATGTCAACAGAAATTAATCCTGAGGTAGACGAACCTGGTACCTATATTATGACCGTTACTTACATTCCGAATGGTTGTGTTTCTTCGCCAGATGAAGTTGAGGTTTTAAATAATACGGATGATCCAACGGTACTTACGGATATACCTTTGAATGGTTTAGATTGTAATGTACTTGCAATTGACTTGATCGGAAGTTCTCCAACGCTTGATGCTAGTTTTGAATGGACAGATGCAAGTGGCACGGTGATCGGAACGACTCCGGTTGTTGCTGATATTGATCAGGAAGGAACTTATTACTTGACCGTAACAGATAATCAAACGGGTTGTACTGCTGTTGAATCAGTCGTAATTGTTAATAATGTAAGTTACCCATCTGCGGATGCGGGAGCGCCTCAGTTACTTGATTGTAATATTACTGTTGTGAGTTTGGATGGAAGTGCCTCACAAGTGGGTACTGACATTATTTATACTTGGACTGGTCCTGGAATAGTAGGAAGTAATACAGGAGCAACAATAGAAGCAGATTTGCCAGGTTTGTATACCATTACTGCAGAGAATACAAGTAATGGATGTACCACTGATGCAACGGTGATGGTTGATCAGGATATTGTAAGTCCAAATGTTTCAATAGTAGCACCTGAAGAATTGGATTGTACTGTTTTAGAAGTTTCTTTGGATGGATCGAATTCCTCCACTGGTTCGATCTATTCTTACCAGTGGGAAGACGCTGATGGTAATTCATTAGGAACAACGTCGACTATTGATGTATCAAATCCTGGAGATTATTATCTGCATATTCAGAATGGCGATAATGGATGTATTGGCTCTGCCTCAATGGAGGTGACTCAAGATCAGAATGTACCACAAGCTGCTTCGATTGATATTGTAACGCCAAGTTGTTTTGGTCAAAGCACGGGTATCATAAATATTCAAGAAATTGAAGGAGGGACAGCTCCGTATGTTTATTCGATCAATGGGTCGGATTATACAGGAAGTAGTTTTTACGCAGAACTTCCAGCAGGTACCTACGACTTAGTCTTAGAGGATGCCAATGGTTGTGAGTGGAGTACCACCGTTGATATTGAAGAGCCACCAGCATTGACATTAGATCTTGGACTAGACTTGGATTTGGTATGGGGAGATAGCAGCTCTATTTCTGCAGATATTAATATTCCAAGCAATCAGGTCGATACCATTATTTGGACACCAGCAGATCAATTAATTTGTGCAGACAACAATTGTTTGGAAGTTGGGGTGTTACCATCTAATTCATTTAGTGTTAGTGCTACAATGATCGATGTGAATGGATGTGCGGTGCGAGATGATTTGGTGGTGTATCTTGAAAAAGAACGCAAGGTGTATATTCCAAATGCTTTCTCACCAAATGGAGATGACAATAACGACATCTTTATGGTGTATGCACATGATCCAACAGTAAAAGCGATTAACTTTATGCGAATCTTCAATCGTTGGGGAGAGATTGTTTTTGATTTAAGTAATCTAGAACCAAACGAAGCGTCAGATGGTTGGGACGGAACCTTCCATGGCGAAGAGTTGAATCCAGCTGTCTTTGTCTACATCGTAGAAGTGGAATTCATAGATGGACATGTTGAAATGTATAAAGGAGATGTTAGTCTTATGAAATAGGATTTAATGAAGTTGTTTTAAAACAGCTTCAAAAATTGTCGAAGTACGACAATTGTAAGAATGCCTTGCTGTGTTTCTGAACATGGCAAGGCATTTTTTGTTAAATTAGGGCATTAGGCATTGAAAAAATAGCTTCATGAAAAAACGCAACAGCATATTATTCTTTTTGATGATTCAGGTATTTGGACTTGGAGCGCAGGATTTTACTGTAAGCCCTAATCCTGCATTTGTCGATGGTGAACCTAATGGCTTTCCTTTAATTGCTTTTGCTCAATTGGTAAATGATACTTACGAACCGCAAACCGTGGTGTGGAAGCGAACAGTAACAGATTTGACAGCAGGATGGACTTCTAATGTTTGTACAAGCCAAGGATGTGCACTCGAAGATGTAAATGAAGGAACCTTTACCATCATTCCCTTAGAAGGTTTATTTGTGGATATTCAATTCAATACCAATTGGATCGCTGGGGCTGGAATGGTAGAATTAGAACTTTATTTTGAAAGTGAGCCAGATAGCATCATGACTGTTGTATACCATGGAAGTGCTTTGGCTACTGGTGTAGAAAAAAAAGAAACGTTAGAAATAGAAATTTATCCGAACCCTGCAGGAAACTTTTTTAGCATAAAAGGCGTAGAAAAAGTAAGACAAATTAAGATATTTAATATATTAGGAAGCCATTTAATGACTGTGGATGAGCCATCCGAAAAGATTTATGTGGATCACCTTTCGACTGGGATATACCAAATTGTATTTTTAAATGAAGATGGAAGAGCATTAAAGACTGAATCGCTCTCTGTTTTTTAACTTTTGGAACTAATGATTTGGAGTGATTTTTGTTTAAAATTATACAAATACCAAGCTAGTATGTAGCTTGTGTTAAATATTCTTTAAAGATCGTACCATTAATTTGATTAAGTAAGAATATTAACTTACTTTGTAAGAACACCTTAAAAATATAGAAAAATTCTATGAAAAAAATCTTACTATTCACCTTTTTATGTTTAGCCCTCCTGCACACTTCGGGACTGGCTCAGCATGTGAGTGGTACAGATTCTTCTCGAACTCTTGCCTTATTGGATACCAACAATCCAAATCATCAAAAGGTGAAAATTAAAGTTTATCCTAATCCTGCTTCAGATTACATTCAATTGAATGAGACTGGTACTGTTAGCAAAATCAAGATTTTGAACATGGTAGGCAAAACGATTAAGCGTTTTGAGGTAACTCTAAAAGGCGAGAAATATAATATTTCCGATATGCCTAAGGGCTTGTACCTTGTGCAGCTCCTAGATAGTAATGACAAAGTTATTAGCACTAAACGTTTGAATAAACGTTGATGAACAATCCATTCTTTGGATGAAAAACCCGTTCCGACTAAGTGTCAGAACGGGTTTTTTATTTGCCTACTTGCCACATATAATTTCCTTCCGCAACAAATATCCGATTTCATAGATATGTGGTATAGTATTTGGATTTCTACCATTAGGTTCATTTCGATTATTTCCAACTATATAATCGAATGATGCCTCACTCGAATATGAGCCCCCAGTCGTTCAGAGAAGAAAACAACTATGATCAAGGTAAAAAGCGTTAATAAGCAGTCACTTATCGACTTTGAAGACTCGCTCTTCATGTTGGTAGAGTCAGTCGACAAATTCGACTCTGGCAAAGCACTGTATGTTGATGCCATTATCGTAAATAGTTCCAACCCTGAAGATTACAATCGAATTTTTAAAGCGGTTCGTACACATTATGATCCAGATGTATACCTCACACCTATTTTTGCTGTAGCTTATAAGACCTTGCCTTATTTACAAGAAAACGCCTGTGATGGAATTACTGACCTTGCAAAATATGAACAACTTGCAAAGCGAGTAAGAGACATTAAGGAAAACATGGGGCAACTCTATTTGCAACAGCAATATGCCAATTCAGAGGAAGGATATTTGTACAAACTATTGCAATTCTTGTTTACCAGAGATACTTCATTTGCGCCGATTCCGAGTCGACATTCAAGAGTCAATTATTATTTTCCGTTACTATCCGATTTGTTAAACGATGCAGATGATCATACGGCTATGGATATATTGGATGCAGGTATCAAAAAAGGATATCTCTCTGAAGGCAAAATGTTTGATAAAGTGCATCTCTGTGATAACTGCGGAAGTGCCCATCACAACTTGAGAGAAACCTGTAAAAACTGTGGGTCTGTTGATTTGGAAATCCGAGATTTAGTGCACCATTTTAAATGCGCTTATGTAGGTCCAGAAACGGACTTTATTCAAGAACATTCCGATGATTTGATGTGCCCTAAATGCCATAAAATACTGAGACATATCGGTAATGATTATGACAAGCCTTCGCATATATATGTTTGCAATACCTGTGATGACCCTTTTCAAGATCCAGGATTTACTTATCACTGTATGGATTGTCGAGACTCAAAAGATATCCATCACTTGAACGAGCATCGGATTAAAAATCTATACCTAACGACCAAGGGGAAATATTTAGTTTTGAATGGTTTGCCTAAAAAGATAGAAAAGAAATCTGGATTAGCTACCGATGTTTTAGGGATTTATGATCTTGGTATTTTCCAAAGCTTGTTGAAACAAGAACAGGCACGTTGTACCGTTACAGAAGGAAGTAGTGTGTTGGGAGAAGTACATCTTACTGATCCCGGAATGAATGTTTTGAGTAGAAGAGAAATGCAAATATTGCAAGGGGAGTTGAGCATGACGCTAAAAACCTACCTCAATGAATTTGAAATGGTAACTTCAGTTAATCCGTATTGTTATTATTTTTTATTGATTAATCCAGATGATGAACGAATAGAAAAGATAAAAGATGTGATCGAATACAACATCCAAAATCTGATTAAAAGTAACGTAGATAAAAGTGAGATAGAAGTGGAAGTAGACATGAAACCAATAAGTGAAATTGGAGAAGATTTCGAATTCTAAAAACCGATTAGCAAGTAATTTCAATGTTTGATATTTTTGAGTTTATACATTATTGGAGGGAAGCCGGATTGTGGAAAATCATCCGTGTCTTCTGGTATTTCATGTTGTTTGAACTGCTTCGTTATGTCTTATTAGAATTTGTAGTGTTGATTGATTTTTCCATTCGAACAAAGCGAATGAAAAACAAGCGTGAGTTAGCTCGTCAGGCCATGTGGAGAGATATGCCGATGATCTCAGTGGTCGCACCAGGGAAAAATGAAGGGAAAAATATCTTCAAGCTTGTTAAGTCACTTAACGAACAGACCTATACTAATATGGAAATCCTCATCGTAGATGATGGTTCCGATGATGACACTCCAATAATCGGTCGAAACCTTGAGAAGAATGGGCTGATCGATAAATTTATAAGAAATGACATGAGGGGAGGTAAGGCCTCTGCCGCGAACCTCGCTTGGCGATATGCTACAGGTGATTTTTTATTACACCTTGATGCTGATAGTTCTTTTGATCGTGATGCTATTGAGCAAATTATCATTCCTTTCTATATGGACGACACGATTGGGGGAGTAGGAGGAAATGTGAAAGTTCGAAATGCTGATGAAAGTCTATGCGCTACCCTACAGGCTATTGAATATCAAAAAACTATTTCTGTTGGTCGTATCGTAACCTCTTGGTTAGGAATTTATCGGATTATATCTGGTGCATTTGGAGCCTTCAGAATGGATGCGCTACAACAAGTTGGTGGTTGGGATATTGGCCCCGGTCTTGATGGTGATATCACTGTTAAGTTACGGAAGTCGGGATACAAGATTGTCTTCGAACATCGTGCAGTTTGTCTAACTGCAGCGCCAGTTAAGTTTCTTAAATTATGGAAGCAACGTCTACGGTGGTCTCGGTCATTGGTGCGTTTTCGTTTGCGAAAGCATATCGATGTTTTTGTTCCTCACAAAGGATTTCGATGGTCTAATTTTATTGGATTTACAGAGAATGTAGTTTACAACTTTCTACTTGATTTTAAGTGGATGATCTATATCGTAGACATGGTTTTCAACTATTCTGCCTGGCTTTATCTTATATTGCCCTTCAATATTATCATGTACACTCTTGCCGGATATTTACAACAAATAGCCATAGCTGTCTTTTCCGAACGTAGAAGTGAAGAGTGGAAATACTTTTTGTATGTACCGCTTATGGTACCCTATGTCGCTTACTTCTTGCGATTTTGCAATACCCTAGCTTACATAAAAGAAATGTTCTTCAAAGCATCTTACCGTGATCCATGGAACCCACAAAAGTCCTCTTACCAGGCTTTGGAATATGG
>CALGLS010000448.1 GCA_937959375.1 uncultured Saprospiraceae bacterium | reverse complement strand
AAAAAAAGTTAAACAAGTACTCCAAACATTTTGTCAAACTCCGAAAAGGGGAGTGACCTCTATTTTTTAGACTAAGCTATGCATAGGGAATTACAAGTTCAAAATCTTCGACCGCGTCTTTCGAAATTGAGTTTGATATTGAACTTTCCCCCCTTTTGTCTACCCAAATTTACTCTTTTAAAATTTTAAATGTTTTTGATTCGCCATTTATAGAAGCAACTAAAATGTAAATCCCTTTTGGAAAGTTTATTAAATTAATGGAGGTTTGTTGTGAACTAATGTTTGAGGAAAGTAACTTTTTTCCAAGTAAAGAAAATAAAGTGAAATTAGTATTTTCGTAAGAAGCTATATCTTTTATTTCTAAAATCAATTCAGCATTCGTTGGATTTGGAAATACATTTGCCTGGCTGTCAAAATGTATGCCATGGCTACTGGTTGTTATGAAGTCATTGCAAGCATTAGAATAGGCAGTACTCATTTCTGTACTTGCGCTCAAGGTTGCAGTTGAATCTTTGCAAATGCATCTTCCATCAGCAGGGTTGTAAGTCATGTATGGGGCATCCGTTTCAAAAGCTTTGAAGGTGCATTGTTCAAATGTCAAAGAATCACTCGTTAGCATTTGCGCGTTATGATCCCAATTTGAAAAAAGGGTATTTCCTCCAGTCCAAAAGTTGAGCCCAGCATATTCATTGAAATCGCAAGGTTGGAAAAATAGCAAGTATAATGTTCCTGATCCTCCAACTCCTACACCGCCCCCAACATTTATCGCAATGGTTCCATCTCCGCGTAAATCACCAACAAAAGAAATGGAACGAGAAAAACGCTGCTGATCTCCTGAGTCAAATTGAAGGTCAAATCCTCCCTCTAATTCGTCAATCTTAGCATAAGTTTTTACCGTTTTGTCCGCGTTCATATAAAGAATATAGGCATCTCCCAATCCTTGTTGATTTGCTCCGGTTATCAAGTCTACAATGCCATCTCCGTTTAAATCACCTGCAGCACACATGGCATGGCCGAATTGTGCTCCAGAAGTCCCATTGGGGTTTGCATCTGTTTCAAGCACATCATTAAAACCATTCATGTCTTCGGTAATTTTTAATTTTGAAATCACCTGAAAATTGTTTGCGTCAAGCGATAGTATCCAAATGGCCCCTCTACCTTGATCCGACATAAAAGCGCCAACTGCCATTTCTTGGTTTCCATCATTGTCTAAATCTCCGAGCATGGTCACCTCTCTACCACCAAATCGATCGTTGTTCTCAAGTCCAGCTCCAAAGCCACCTGTATCTGAACCAATTGTAACTGTACTGTTGAGAATTATCTGTGATGCGCTGTCAAAAAATAAAATTTTTATGGCTCCTCTATTATTTCCACCTATATCTGAACCAGAATCACAGGCCACTAAATCTATTCTACCATCATTATTTAAATCTCCTATGGCTGTAAGACCTTGAGAGCTAATATTCTCATTTTTGACAAAACTTTTTACGGTACCATCGCTGTTTAGATGGATAATATATAAAGCTTGATTCATTACACCAGTTGCAGTAACAGCTATGTCCGGAATATTATCATTGTCGTAATCTCCTATGCCTGCTACGCCATAACCAAACCAATTCGATTGAAGTAAATTTTCATCAAAGCCACCTTCTAGCATTGAAATCTTCTGATTGGATTGTACCGTTCCGTCATTATTCATAAATAGAATGTAAACAGCTCCGGCATCGGTTTGACCATCATCATCGGAACGAGCGCCAATGACCAGATCTTTTACTCCGTCGCCATTGACATCTCCAATAACATCATGGTCACGACCAAAGCGATCTCCTGGGTCAAGGTCAGCAAAAAAGCCACCAGATCCTTCTTCAATTCTTATGTAATTATCGGGGCCCCATTGTGTCGTTACCTGAGCACTAAGGTGAGTTGATAAAAGTAATGTTACTAGGGAAAATGCCTTGAATAGATATGATTTCATTTTTAGAATTTTGATGGTTAAAGAGCCTTTGACTGTTTAAATATCAAAAGGTTTAATCATGTGAATTCTTTTGGAGTTTGGGGGTGTCAAAATAAGGTTTGAAGGTTTGAAGGATGTAAGGTTTGAAGGACACACGATCGCGGGCTCCGCATATGATGTGTCCTTCAAACCTTCGTTCCTTCAATCCTTCATCAATGTTGAATAATAATTTTTTTAGATCCACTCTGCGTTCCATTTTTGAAAAACTGCAGCATGTAAATTCCATTCGTGAGCCTTGTGGTATTAATGGTAAAATCTTTTGTGGCATCTTGAATCTGAAGAGATAAAATAATTTTGCCATCTAAATTTACCAATCTAACTTGGTTTACTTTGCTATCGATATTAGTCAAATGAATGTTATCATCAGCAGGAACTGGGTATACCAAAGTTGCATTTGTTTCATCTGTATTGAAGGTTGAAGTATTGATGTCTCCGGCATTCGGACCTACATCCGCTGGTGTTAAGGGGGGATATCGAATGCTTTCCAAACTAAAATGATCCGCTCCGGGATTACTAATGCTAGAGCGTGGTTGTCCTTCTATGTCTTGATCTATTGTGGTAGTTGTGAGCGCGTTTTCATACAGCGGACTGTCTCCGGTTGTTTTCCAAATATTAGAAGCACTGTCAAAAGTGAGAAAAGGATTTTCATCAATAACAGCAGTATTGTCAAAAGAGGTAGAACTTGCGCCAGCTAAAAGAGTTGCGTTGGCGGTAGGGTGCATCAAGTTGTTTAGCCAAGTGATCCGATCTCCTTGGTCGTTGTCAGTATCTACGATTTCAACCAAACTATTTTCTGATCCCGTAATTAAATTGTTTGCAATAGTAATATCCTCTAAGTCTTTGCTGTAGTTATCATTGTTGTCATATCCAATTTCAATTCCATGACTGTTGTTCACTAAGGTGTTGTAGGCAATTGTTACCCGTTCTGCTCTAAAGTGTTTTGATAAATTAGAACTTTGTCCATCAATGGCATCGCCTAAAGTAAGTGTAATCGGAGCATCCCAGCGAGTTCCGTTTAATCCTTCCATGTAATTATTGATGATCAAATGGTCGGTGCCATAAATACGAATTCCACCAGTATATATGGTTGAACCAGCGGGAGAAGTTCCGATCGGTTTTTCGTTTCCGAAAAAGTAATTGCCTTCCACTCTGTTTCTATTGCCATGTCTTAAAGAAAGGGTTCCGTAACTAGCTACAAATGTGTTGTGTCGAATGATGTTGTCACAGGATTTTACGGAAACAATTTCTGGATCACCATCACAGTCTTCAAATAAATTATGTTCTACAATGGTGTAACCACTACTGAGCGACATTTCACTCCAACCAATCCGAATCGACTCTTGCTCATTGACTGCTCTTGGGCCATTGTTTTTAAAATAATTATGATCGATGGTGTCATTTTGAGATTGATAATAGACTTCGTCAGAACCAGTATCGTGGAAAGATCCATC
Organism: uncultured Saprospiraceae bacterium; assembly: GCA_937959375.1. Classification (GTDB taxonomy): domain Bacteria; phylum Bacteroidota; class Bacteroidia; order Chitinophagales; family Saprospiraceae; genus CALGLS01. Next base: position 1,676 of record CALGLS010000448.1, on the reverse strand, counting down.
TATGGTAATGTAATGTCCAGGCGTCGCTTTGTTTTTAAAAAGATTATGATCGATTCTATTGTTGTGACTTGGATAAATGAAAGGAAGCGTATTGTCATTCCAAACGCCACCAACGAATACCCATTTAATTGATTCTGTTGTTTCCAGTTCAAAAACATTTCTTGAAATTCGGATGTGATTACTCCCCTCTAATTTGACCAAAGAGTCTTCTCCTTGGCCATCAAAAACAAAGCCTTCCAAAGTTACATAAGCCGATTTTTTTAAAACAAAATGAGATTCGCCAGTTAAGGTTACACCACCAACCGTTTCCGCCTTGATGATGATAGGATTATCTGCAGTTGCAACAATCTCAAATGTCGCTTCAAAGTCATTATAGGTTCCATTGTTGACGATAAAAACTCCTCCGTTTGTTGAGTTGTTTACGGCATCTGCCAAATCATCAGGATCTGAAAAATACAATTGAGCGCTAAGATTAAAACTTAGGAAGAGTATAAAAAGAGAAAAGTAGATTTTCATTTTTGACATTTAGAATAGCGTTTTAGTCTTAAAATTTATTTTTTAAACAACTTCTTTGTTTAAAGTCCAATTCGGATACTCAATTTAGTATAATATCGGTTCATTTCAAAACCATCAAAACCAAGTGGAAGATCATCATGTTCTGTTTTTTTATAAGTATGATAGCCTGCGCTCAGCATTAAAGTAGCATAATTTATGATTCGATATTCAATTCCAAGCTCCGGAGTGATTACATTAAAACGTATTTGCGCATCGGTGAATTCAATAGGAATATTCTGTTTTGATGTTGATCTACCTTTTCCTAAATAACAACTGGTGAGAATTGAAAACTTACTTTTCTTAATTGGAGCAATATGTCCCAACCATAATCCACCTTGACGATGCTTCGTCTGAAAATCACTTTCCTCAGATGAAGGTGCAAAATTTCCCCATTGTATATAAGGTCCTATGAAGAACCGTTTGTAAACATTAACTCCTCCACCAATCCCAAAATGATTAATTCGATCTTCTCCAAATTCATAGTAAGGACTAAGGAATAAAACTTTAATATTTATTTCGTTACCTCCTAGTGGCCGCTTGCTTTCTTGTGCAAAAGATTGAAAACTTATTAGGATAAAGAATGCAAAAAGAATGTTGTTTTTCATAATTGTAGTTTTAGCTTTTAATAGTTTTTTGTCAAACGTCGTTGGTTTTCCTTTTAGTGTTTAAGCGTTGCGATTGTAAGTTCGTTTATCAAATATCGGCATTAGTCTTTCTGTATAAACTAAATTTAGTCAAGAGCCTTTTAGTTTGTTTTTTGTAACTATAAAATAATTAAATTATTCAACTCAAAAAATCGGTTATTATTTTCTGTTGGATTTTCATTATTTCGATTTTATCGCCTCGACAGGATTTGCCAAAGCAGCTTTTAAAGACTGCGAACCAATTGTTAAAAAAGCAATCAAAATCGCTACTAATCCAACAACTAGGAAGACCCACCAATTTAGCTCAATACGGTAAGCAAAATCTTGTAACCAAATGTTCATAGCCCACCAAGCTATAGGTGCTGCTATTAGGCAAGATAAAATCACTAATTTTAGAAAATCTTTGGAAACCAAGCTCACAATATTACTAATAGATGCCCCCAATACTTTTCGAATACCAATCTCTTCGGTGCGTTG
>CALGLS010000447.1 GCA_937959375.1 uncultured Saprospiraceae bacterium | reverse complement strand
AGCGCTTATTACAAGCATAAAGGTTTTCAAAAAGTATTTCAACTTGAAGGCGGTATCATCGAATATGCACGACAAGTAACCGCTAAGGGTTTAGAAAATAAATTTAAAGGAAAGAATTTTGTTTTTGATGATCGGTTAGGCGAGCGCATTAGTGAAGAGATTGTTTCTAATTGTCACCAATGCGGAGAGCCCTGCGATAATCATAATAATTGCGCCAACGACCCTTGTCACATCCTTTTTATTCAATGCGATAGCTGTGCAGCAAAGTATAATAAATGTTGTTCTGAAAAATGCAGCGACTTCATCCAACTTCCTAAAGAAGAACAACTCAAGCTTCGTGTAAGAGAAGTTTTCAACGGAAGCAAATTTGGCAAAGGCCGCTATAAGGCACATCGGAATGATCATTCGTTAGAGGAGTGAAATGACCGTGGAAATTAGGAGTATTTTTTACAAACGAAAATAGAAGAATGAAAAAAGAGTATACTCCGGTAATAATGGGAAAGAACGAAGGAGGAGGAAGAAGAATTGCCATAGGAGATATTCATGGATGTTTTTATTCTTTTGAAAGTCTTTTGAAAGAAAAATTACAAATAAATAAGAAGGATCAAATTTTTCTATTAGGTGACACTATTGATAAAGGGTTGAATAGTGCCTTAGTGCTAGATTTGATAATTGATTTAAAAGAAAATAACTACCAAATATTTCCGATAAGAGGAAATCATGAGGAGCAGTTATTGATGGCATACAATTGTGGCTTTGATTTTTTTGAAAATTATTTGAATGAATATAATAGTTTAGATTTGATAGGCGAAAGACTAGATGAATATTTAGGTTTGATATCTAATTTTGAATATTGCATTGAACTAGACGACTTTGTTTTAAGTCATTCTGGAATAAATAAAGGTAGGATAAATCCATTTACAGATTTAAGAGGAATGTTTCCCGATGTCAAATTTAAATTTGAAGAGGAACGGTTGACTTCTAAAATTCAAGTGCATGGACATTTGGTTAAAACAATAAGTGAAATTGAGAATAGTATTTTAAATAAAGAGAGAAGATTCTCAATCGATTCGGGATGCTATTTAGCTAATGAAGAGTTTGGATATTTAACTGCTTTAGATTTAGATGAAATGAAACTGTTCTTTCAAAAGAAAAAAGAGGGAAACGAAAATAAAGATTGAACACCCTCCTATTCCCACTTCCACTTAATTGTAACTCCAATAACCACTTTAACTCCAAAGTTCCTTATCTTGCTGCCATCATAAAAGGAATCACCTATGTCCAAGAAGAAACCTTCAAAGAAGTCACTTAGTCAGAAAAAATCAGCAGGAGTTCGAATACCAAAGCTTACTGACAGCTTACCCGGCTTTTTTTACAACAAATCTATTTCTTGCCTAGTAATAATGGTGCTTAGCTTTTTGCTTTATGCAAATACACTAAAGCATGATTACACACAGGACGATGCCATTGTTATTTATGACAATATGTATACTACTCAAGGTTTGAAAGGTGTTGGAGGTTTACTAAAATACGATACCTTTAAAGGTTTTTTTAAAGTAGAAGGAAAAGATAAGTTGGTATCTGGAGGACGTTATCGACCGCTGACGCCAGTAATGTTTGCGCTTGGATGGCAATTGTTTAAGAGCGAAAGAAAAGATGAAAAAGGAAATGTGATGAAAGATGGTGATGGCAATGTGCTCTATCAAGCCACTTTTGTTGGACATCTTTTTAATATCATCTATTATGGCTTGACAGGAATTGTTATGTACCTCTTGTTACTGAAATTATTAGAACCTCGTTATGGTCGCGACTTCGCTTATTTTGTTGCCCTCGTAAGTACACTACTTTTTGTTGCGCATCCCATTCACACCGAAGCAGTTGCAAATATAAAAGGACGTGATGAAATCATCACCTTGCTTGGAAGTTTGGCAGCAGCCTATTTGTGCATCAGAGCTTATCAAAAAGAGCATATGGTGTCGGCCATACTCGGAGGAGTTGTCTTTTTTCTAGCCTTACTTTCAAAAGAAAATGCGATCACGTTTTTAGCAATTGTTCCATTGATGTTTTGGTATTTTACAAAAGCAAAGACTGCCGACATTGGTAAGTACTGCCTTCCGCTTTTAGTGGCTACTGTCGGTTTTTTGATTATTCGATTTAGAGTTTTGGGAATGGACTTTGGAGACAAAAGTATGGAGTTAATGAATAACCCATATCTCAAAATTGTCAACAACCAATGGGTTGATTTTTCCTTCGGAGAAAAGTTAGCCACGATATTTTATACACTTGGGATGTACATCAAACTACTGATTTTTCCTCATCCCTTAACGCACGATTATTATCCACGCCAAGTAGACATTATGAGTTGGAGTGACTGGCAGTCTATCTTGAGCCTTGTCCTTTATTTAGGACTTGGTGTTTTTGCATTGATTGGCTTGCGCAAAAAAGATATCATCAGTTTTGGAATACTATTTTTCATTGCGACTTTGTCGATTGTTTCGAATCTATTTTTTCCTGTAGGAACCAATATGTCAGAGCGTTTTATGTTTATGCCATCGGTTGGTTTTTGTTTGATAATGGCCGTGTTAGCTTATCGGTGGGCGTTTAAAAATGAAGATAATAAAGCGAAGTCATCAAAGACTAATATGCTTGGCTTGGCAATGGTAGCAATAGGAGTAGTGGTGCTTTTGTTTGGTGCAAAAACGTTCACTCGAAACAGCGTGTGGAAAGACAATTACACCCTGTTTACTACCGATGTAAAGACGTCTAACAATAGTGCAAAATTACTTAATGCTGCAGGTGCTGAATTAAGCAAGAAAGCCAACGCAAATCCAAACGAAGCACAAAAGAAAGCAGGCTTAGAAGAGGCACTAACCTACTTGAATAGAGCCATTGAAATTCATCCAACTTATAAAAATACCTATCTCCAATTGGGGAATGTAAATAACTATCTCAAGAATTTTGACAAGGCCATTGAATACTATCAACAGGTTTTGCGTTTTGATTCCAGCGATGAGAACGGAATGAATAATTTAGGGATCACTTATCGTGAAGGTGGTAAATATTATGGTGAGCAAGGTAATGTTCAAAAAGCCATTCAGTACTTAACTAAAGCACGTGAATTGCGTGGCAACGAATACGAAGTCATTCGCCTACTCGGTGTCGCTAATGGCATCTCAGGTAACCACCAAAAAGCCATCGAATATTTCACACTCGCTACCCAAATCGAACCACAAAACGCCGATGCCTTTTGGAATCTAGGGAACGCTTATTACTACGTTCAAGACCAAGCTAAGGCAGATGAATTCAGAGGTAAGGCATTACAAATGGACCCCGAGGTTGGAAATCGACAAGCCCAACGTCGACAAGGAAATTAATAATTGAATTATCATCCTGACCTGATTGGCTTTAAACATATCGACGTTAGGAGTCGAAGGAAACCCCGAATTGATAAAATCAATCCGGGGTCTACGGTTTTAGGAATATGTCTGGGATCTGTTCTAGGAAAAATATGTTCTTAGTGTTGTATTTAGGATCAAATAAAAGAATACTTGTTTTTTAATTAATCCTAAAGGGCTGCCATTATTGTCGAGCTTTCTTCATTTTCATCACAGCATTAGCTCTTTTTTGTCGAGCCTTCAAGTTAAACTCACCTTTGGGTGTAAATGTGGTAGCTGCCCTTGATCTTCTGTTTATTTTAGCGATACGTAGTCGTTGCTGCTTTCTTTTTATAGCTTGTTTCTTTGTCAACTTTCTAGGATTTACTCCATGTTTCATTTTCTTCACTGGTCGCTCTGTTTTAACAACTTGAGGCGCCTTTGCTCTTGTTTGGGCTTGACTAGTAAAAGTAAAACCTAAAACAAATAGTCCGATAATCATTAATTTGAGTTTCATAATATTGATTTTTTCTTGTTTTGTCTAAAAGAACAAGAGATGATGAATATGGGTTGTGTGTTGTGTCAATGTTGCTTCTTTGACTGAAAGGATGGATAGGCGTTTAATCTCGTTACAAGCTTTAAGGTTTCTTTAACAAGTCGCTTAATTAAAAGAGGTTTGAACCTGTTGGATCGGGCCAGATTCAATTCCTTCGATCGCGTCCTATGTGAAATTGATTTTGAGATTAAAATTGAGTTAGAATTTTAAAACGTTTTGAATTGCTGGTCGACCTCTTCAATCTCCCATCTTTTGATACAATAACTATATTCTTACTATTTTGTGCCAACATTAATAAAATAACTAAAAGCATATGCTAAAAGTAGAACACATAGGCATCGCCGTAAAGGATTTGGAAAACAGCAATGATTTATTCAAAAAACTTTTTGGCAAAAGCCACTATAAAATAGAGTCTGTTGATTCAGAACATGTCAACACCTCTTTCTTTAAAGTTGGTCGAACCAAAATCGAATTACTGGAAGCCACAAATGAGAATAGCGCCATCTCAAAATTTATCGAAAAGCGAGGAGAAGGCATTCACCACATCGCTTTTGAAGTAAAAGATATTCATAAGGAAATGAAGCGCCTCGAAAAAGAAGGCTTTCGCCTAATTAATGAAAAACCAAAAAAAGGAGCTGATAATAAACTCGTTTGTTTTTTACACCCCAAATCTTCAAATGGAGTTTTGATTGAATTGTGTCAGGAGATGAAGTGATGGGACAGAAGACCAAAGACGGAACAAGTTGACCGCTAAGTCAGTTCTCTGAATATTTAGCTGCATCGCTTTTAGGAAATTTTTTAAACCTGTCGGGCCGCCAGGCGGGAGTCAAAATGTAAAAGTATCCGAAAATCGCGCCTTTCTGGCGTAGCATGTCATTCGTGG
>CALGLS010000446.1 GCA_937959375.1 uncultured Saprospiraceae bacterium | reverse complement strand
CAGTTGGTAGAAGAGTATGTGGAGAACAAGGTGATGAAAAAAGCACAGAAAGAAATCGACAAAGCAAGAAAGCGTTTTGGAGATGCTTTTAATGAAGAAGAGTACAAAACCACCAACCCAAGAGTAATGGGTTATTTAGAGAAATCTAAAACAATTTTAACGCGTCTGAATACTTCGTTGACAAATGAAGATCTAGAAGATGTAAAAGCCTTGATAGAAGAATTGGAAATCGCTTGTCCGGAATGTGGTTCGAGAGAATGGACAGACGTACGTCAATTCAACTTGATGTTCAATACACAATTGGGAACCATCGCAGGAGAAGCGGGTAAGTTGTATCTGCGTCCTGAAACAGCACAAGGTATTTTTGTGAACTTCCTGAACGTGCAAAAATCAACACGTCAGAAAATTCCATTTGGTATCGCACAAATTGGAAAGGCATTTAGAAATGAGATCGTTGCAAGACAATTTATTTTCAGAATGCGTGAATTCGAACAAATGGAAATGCAATTTTTCATTCGTCCCGGTACGCAGAAAGAATGGTATGAGCACTGGAAGACAGCTCGAATGAAATGGCACCAGGCATTGCATCCAGCAAGCAAGTTGCGTTTTCATGATCACGAAAAACTAGCGCATTATGCAGATGCAGCACTAGATATCGAATTCGAATTTCCATTTGGATTTAGAGAATTAGAAGGGGTGCATTCACGTACTGATTTTGACTTGATGCAACACCAGGAAATGTCAGGTAGAAAGATACAGTACTTTGATCCTGAGTTGAACGAAAGTTATGTGCCTTATGTAATGGAAACATCTATCGGTTTGGACCGAATGTTTTTGGCAACTTTGTCTACTGCATTAGAAGACGAAACGGTTCCTGATGCAGACGGAAAAGATTCGACTCGTCGAGTATTGAAATTGCATCCGGCACTTGCACCTATCAAGTGTGCAGTACTACCATTGGTAAAAAACAAAGAAGAGTTAACGACTAAAGCACGTGAGATTTTTGACAAAATCAAACTCTCGTTTAACTGTCAGTATGATGAGAAAGATGCGATTGGTAAGCGATACCGTCGTCAAGATGCCATTGGTACACCATATTGTATTACCATTGATTTTGAAACCTTGGATGACAACATGGTAACGATTCGTGACAGAGATACTTTGAAGCAAGAGCGTATTTCAATTGATCAAATTGAAGATATTGTTTTGAAGAAGATTGATATGCGTCAGTTGTTTTAAAACTGTAAAGGTAGCTGAGGCATGAAGCGTTTGCGCAAACATTAAAAGCCATCATGAGTTGAAAAACTTATGATGGCTTTTTTTGTGACATTTTCGATTTTGTACACTAGTGAAACAAAGTGTTTTTTTACTACTATTATTCCTTGTTTTCTGAATCCAAATAAGGTTTTTTACCGTATGAGCGCTTAGAAAAGAACCTCATATGAAACACTTGAAAATCCGCAAACCCCTACCGCATAAGCAGCTACTAATCTTGTTTGCTTTGTTATTTTCGCCTAGCCTTGTCATAGCACAGAAAGCAAAGTTTCAATTCTTTTCAAACGCTAATGAAATTAGTTGTGGTTTCATCAATGATATTCATCAAGATAAAGAAGGTTTTGTTTGGGTCTTAGGAGAAGGCTCAGACCGTTATGATGGTTACAACTTTGTTCCTGCCAATGGTAATGAAAATGAACTGCCTTTGTTTGACGGTAAAGGTAGATTTAAGGCCACCTCAAAGAATGTTATACGGTTAACAGACAACTATCTTTTCTTTCAAACATTGGATGATTGGAAAGTGGATAGTATTTCGTTTAGAAACTTACTCCCAGCACATGCTTTTTTTTTAGATCCTTTTGTTCACGAATTGATGGATGGAGCAGTGGTTTTTCCATACATGGATAGTTTGTCGAATGAGTTTAACTTTTTGAAATTTAAAGAAGGAAAACTGGAGCGACTTTGGTCGACGTCGGTTGCTACGAGTACAGCTCCTTTTGATTTCATCCAGTTTATATTTGATAACGAAGCTTGTGTTTATGTGACGGATGAAAAAGTAAAAAAACTTTTGAAATATGATTCCACCGGTCAATTGATAAAACGCATTGCTTATCCAAAAACAAAAGAACATGGGTTTGTATTTGAAATAGATAAATCGAATAACCTGTGGATGATAGCTAACAACGAACTATTTAAGTTTGATGAAAAAATACAAGGATTTAGGCTACACGCTGTTACGGAAGAAATTGCAGGTAAGCATAAGATCAATGACCTAGTCATAGATAAGGCTGGTAACCTTTGGGTCATTTGCGATGACCGACACCTTCTTTTTTATGATGAAAAGGAAAACGAGGTTTACGACTATTATGATGATTTGAGTGAGTTGATACCAAGGAGAGTAGACTTGGGACAAGGAATGCTTGATCGAACTGGAGTCCTTTGGATAAAAACGGTATTAGGTATAGTGAAGGTCGTGCCTCAAGATGAATTGTTTGACACCTACTTTGATCGAAAAACGGATGAATGTCAGGGCTTTTGTAGTTTTAGAGGAATAGCGGAAGGTGACAACGGTGAGATTTATGGAGCTTATTATAACGGCCTTTTTAGAATAAACCGAACGACTAAAACTAGTGAAAAACCTTTTCCAAATTTTATTCATACTCCTAAAGATTTGCATTGGAAGGATGGTCGTTTGATGTTGAATAATGGACAAATATTTGACCCTAAAACCGCTTTGATTGATACGACTATTAAATCCCTTTTGTGGTATTCAATGGATGTAGGTGAAATAGAAGTTGACGCAGCCGGTAACTATTGGAATGCTCAATCAGGGAATGCTTACATCCTTAATGAAAAAAAGAATCCACCAGTTTGGGAGGTAGGATTTGATATGTCTGAAACAAAATCCTTTCATAAATTTTATTTTGGGAAAGAGAGTAATAAATTTTGGGTAGGAGATGCCAACCGATTATTCGTTTATGATTTCGAAGATAAAATATATAGGAAACAGACTGAGTTCCAAAAGAGAATTCAAATTCTCGATATATATGAAGATAAAGATGAAAGCTTGTGGTTGGGGACTGATTCTGGCTTAATTCATTATGATCCCAAAAGTGGAGATGAGCAACACTACACGACATTCGAAGGTTTATCGCATAATTATGTTTGTGGGATTTTACCAGAAGGTGATTCTTGTTTGTGGTTGAGTACCAATGAGGGTTTGTCAAGAATAACAAAAGAGACTGGGCAGTTTTTGAATTTTTACGAAGAAGATGGACTGGCGAATAATGAGTTTAATCGCAGTTCTGCCTATTTGGCAAAAGATGGACAACTATTTTTTGGAGGCATGCAAGGGATAGTGGCCTTTTATCCAGAAGAGGTTTTAAAAGCCTATCAACGTCAAAAAAATAAAGGTAAAATAATGCTTTCTGCTTTTTCAAGAACAGATGAAAGAGAAGATGTTATTTTAACTGACTTGCTAGATTTGAATCAAAAGCAACTGGAGTGTTTTCCTGAAAATAAATCAATTACTTTCGAGTTTTCATTAAGTGATTACAGATACAGTGCTAAAAATAAGTACAGTTATTATCTAGAAGGCTATGAGGAAAAATGGTCGGAACCTTCAAGATACAATTTTGCAAGGTACCCCATTTTACCTCCTGGAGATTATGTGTTTAAAGTGAAAACCTTGGATGCGAAAGGGCATTGGAATCCAAATGAACTAAGCGTACCTCTAAAAGTATATCCACCTTGGTGGCAAACCACAACAGCTTATGTCATCTACTTTCTTTTTGTAATCATTTTGTTGTACATGGGGTATCTCTTACTTCGTAATCGATTAGATCTGCAGAATCAATTTCGTTTTGAACAAAATGAAGCTCGACGTCTTAAAGAATTGGATGTTTTTAAAAGTCGACTATTTACCAATATTACACATGAGTTTCGTACGCCTCTGACGGTTATTTTAGGAATGACGGAAGAGTTGCAAAATGGTTTTCAAGCAATTGAATCAGACCAAAAAGAAGCATTTACGCAACAAACCGCTTTGATTCAACGAAATGGAAAGTCTTTACTTCGACTGGTGAATCAGTTACTGGATTTATCCAAACTAGAACACAAGTCATTTAAACTTAAATTAGAAAATAACAACAGTATTGCTTTCTTGAATTATGTAACTTCCTCCTTTAATTCTTATGCCAATCAGCAAAACATTTTATTGAATTTTAATAGTTCTGTAGCAGCGTTGTATATGGATTTTGATTCTGAATTATTGCAACAGGTGATGACTAATTTATTGTCCAATGCGATTAAGTTTACACCTTCTGGAGGAGAAGTGTCTGTCTATATAAGTCAAGCGCAAAATCAACTGCTCACCATTGAAGTCCGCGATACAGGTATTGGAATTCCTATTTCAAAATTGGAAAATATTTTTGACATTTTTTATCAGGTTGATGGTTCAATCACACGCTCAGGTGAAGGGACAGGGATTGGTCTGGCGCATACCAAAGAATTGGTAGAGCTGGCAAGAGGTACGATTACGGCAAGAAGTGAAGAAGGAAAAGGATCAAGCTTTTTAGTGCAATTGCCTATTCAGAATCAATTGGAAAAATCAGAGAAACAAGTAACACAGATTTCTTCAGAAGTACCTTTGGATGAGAAACCCCTTGTTCGCAATAATAGTTTGAAGGCAAATGAAACGGTAGCAGAAAAAACAGATCGTCCATTGCTATTACTGATAGAAGATAATCCAGATGTGTTGACCTATTTGAAATCTTGTTTAGATGATAATTATCAAATTGAAATTGCATTAAATGGCCGTAGTGGAATTGAAAAAGCATTAAGTATTATTCCTGATTTAATTATCAGCGATGTGATGATGCCTGAGAAAGACGGATTTGAAGTTTGTGCTTTTTTGAAACAAGAAGAAACGACGAGTCATATTCCAATTGTTTTACTAACAGCTAAAGCTGATGTTCATTCAAAATTGACTGGATTGAAACGAGGAGCAGATGCTTATTTTTCTAAGCCTTTTCGTAGAGAAGAGTTGTTGGTGCGAGTTGCCAAACTACTTGAAAGACAAACTCAAATGGCGCTTTACTTCAAAGCCAAATATCAACAAACGGATCATCTCCCTATCGCAGCATCTACTTTTGAGGATGGTACAATTGAAGTAGAAGATATTTTTCTTCAAAAGGTCAACCTAGTGTTGGAACAAAACTATACAGATAAAGACTTTACATTACTTCTTTTGTGTAAGGAATTGAGTCTTAGTCGCTCCCAGTTATTCCGTAAGTTGAAAGCTCTTACAGGAGAATCTCCCTCCGTTTATATCAAAAATTACCGCCTACAAAAAGCAAAGCATTTATTAGAAACGACAGAGTTTAATGTCTCGGAAGTGGCATGGAAAACGGGTTTTGCGAGTTTAGCACATTTTTCTCGTTCTTTTCAACAAGCCTTTGGTTTTGCACCGAGTGCAACATCTAAGTCCTTGTAAATCAAATAGATGTAATGTATGTTTTTTCGGGTTTGCAACCTGCAATCAAATCTTTTTTTACCTATTCAACTACCGATCAAAATTTTGAAACGCTGAGTCAAGCACATTTTCAAGCCTAGCCCCATGTTTGATATTGTTAAGATGTGATAATGTATTAATAGCTGAATTAGATTTCTTGACTCTGGCTTCATTCGCGATTTTGAGTTATAGAAGTTGTTTAAAAAGTATCTTCAAGCTTACAGCCAATGCATTGAGAGCCAAATACCTGCCTGCCGGCAGGCAGGCTTCAGCTTTTTTTCGCTCCGTAGCTAAGGCTACGAAACTCTAAAAGAGCTTTGTCTTGACTATCAAGCTATTAGCTTCAGCTCTAAACATACTTTTGAGACAACTTCATAGAATACTTTAATAGTATGGTGTGAAATGTTAACCCCAAAATTTGAAGTCAGAGTCTTTTTTAACTAACAGCAATACAAGCCGTTTGGAATTTCGCCTAAAACTAAATGAAATGAATCAAGTTACAAAAACTTCGCTGAGTCTATTTTCGATTCTAGCTTTTGTAATCGGATGTAAGTTTTATTTTCTTTTGAAAAAGCCTTTAGAGCATCAACACAAAAGTGACAGGGCAACACTCATTTTACAAAATCAATTTTCGATAGACGAACTTAAAACATCTCCCTTATTTGTTGAAGGAGTACTTCATGCGAATCTGGTGATTAATGGGACAGATGTTGTTGACCTAAGTTTTTTGATAGAACTTAGACGAGTAGAAGGTTTTTTGTACATAACCAATAATAAACAACTAATCAGTTTGTCTGGTTTAGAATACTTAGAATATATTGGTCATGATCTCATCATTACGCGCAACGATCATCTTCAACATCTTGACGCGCTTTTCAACCTAAAAAGCATTCAACGTAATCTCATTATTTCTGATAACCAAAGCCTCCAACAAGTAAATGGTTTGTCTGGAATAAAATCTATTTTCCGCGATTGTAGTATTTCTAATAACGATAAGCTGCAACAGCTAGATGGTTTACAATCACTTTATAAAGTTGGAGGTTATTTTACCATTTCTGAAAACTCGATGTTGACAGAACTGTGTGGGCTCTCAGCTTTAGAAGTGATTGGAGGAGATTTAAATATTCTCAGTAATAAATCATTGGATGACTTTTCAGGACTTTCTGATTTAAAAATAAAAGGTGAGGGAGCGTTGTTTGTTAAAATCAATCCATAAGTAGGGGCTTTAAAAGATTAACAAGGAAATTGTGTTTCTAATAGATTGAGATGGATTGTTATAAACAACTTCAATATTTTACTAAACTTTTTTATCTTATGGAGAAGTTTAGTAGACCTCCACTAAATAAAATCATCAAGCTTACTGAAATTATCGAACCATGAAAAAATTACTCCTGCTTTTTATTTTACTTAAGGCCACACTCATTTTTGCGCAAAGCGAAACCAAACCAGATTACTCCAAAGAGATAGATGAACAAGTTTGGGAACCTTTTAAAAAGGCTTATGCCAACTACGATGCGGAGGAGTACATCGCCTTGCATGCTGATGATGTGTTGCGAGTAACAAAGTGGAGTGGCATCAGAACGGGCGAAGCATTTAGAACAGGTATCCAAAAGAATTTTAATAAAAAAGATAAAGTAGCACATCAACTTGAATTTCAATTTGAACACAGAATTCATTCAGCAGATGTTGCCTATGAAGTTGGTTACTACAGAATGACGCGAACACCAAAGGAAGGGAAGCCAGAGCGACATTACGGACGCTTCCACGTCGTTCTAAAAAAGATAGATGGCAAGTGGAAGATCGCACAAGATTGGGATACCGGAAATATTAATGGGCATGAAGTGACGGGAGCAGATTATCAACGTTTGGAACATCCTGTAGAACCTACGAAGAAAACACCAGAGCAATTAGATAGTTTGTATCTCACAAAAGTAGACAACTTAGATCGTATTCTTGAAAACTTATACGGCGTCATTTCCGGCGAAGCAGGGGAGGAGCGCGATTGGGATTTGTTCCGCTATTTGTTCAAGTCAGATGCTAAACTCATTCCTTCTGGGAAAAGCAGATCGGGTAAGGTGGGGTGCAGATATATGACTCCTGATGATTACATTCGCTCCTCTGGAAAGATGTTGGTAGAGAAAGGTTTTTTTGAAAAAGAGATTTCCCGAAAGGTAGAAACTTTTGGAAA
>CALGLS010000445.1 GCA_937959375.1 uncultured Saprospiraceae bacterium | reverse complement strand
AAAATGTAAAAGTATCCGAAAATCGCGCCTTTCTGGCGTAGCATGTCATTCGTGGGTAACTTTTACATTTGGACTTTTGCGGTTTTACATTTTGCATTTAGACCCTCTTCCGAATGCCAAATTCAATTAACGGTCAGCCTGCGAAGACCGAAGACGGAAGTGCTCTTTTAACGTGTATATACGATCCAGCCTATGGTAAGCAGGTTCCGTCTCTGGTCGAACTATTGTCTTTGCCAGTAACTTAACAGATCTAAAGGATGGTTACATATCTTTATCTGAAATGTAGCGTATAATGCTTCGATGCGTCACTCAATAGAGATTTAACAAATCTTTATCACTTTGGACTTAGTGGTTTTTTTCTTAGATTCTAGCAGGGTTTTATCGACTATGGTTTTCTAAGTGTTAGCTCAAGGGAGTTTACGAGTCAAGAGACGCAATTCTATTAACCTCTAATCCGTTTTACTATCAGTGAGAATATCTTTATTTTCGCCAAAAATAACTTAGACTTTCATCTTATGAATAAATGGACTTACTTTTTAGCTTTATTAATACTGCCTATTCTTGTTTCTGCTCAAAAGAACAAAATCTATTTGAGTCAACTCGACATCAATAACAACCTACTCTTTCGTCCCAACACGATGGCTCCTTTCACTGGGCTTGCCTATGAAGAATACCCTGACGGACGAAAAAAGATTCACGTTCCTATCAAAGATGGTAAGGTGCATGGAAAAGTAAAAGAGTGGGAGAAAAATGGTCAGAAAATTCAAGAAGCAACTTTTGAGCATGGCGTTCAAACTGGCGTTGAAAAACAATGGTTTGCAAATGGTCGTAAAAAACTAGAAATCGCCTACGTCAACGGCGTACCCGAAGGCGTATGCACGGAGTGGCACAAAACAGGTGGTAAAAAATCACAAGGCTATTTCCTTAACGGAAAAGAAGACGGCGAACACAATTGGTGGCATTATACTGGTGACAAAGACCAACAAGTTTTTTACAAAAACGGATTAGCAGAAGGTATGGTCACCAACTGGTATCAATCAGGTACCGTAAAGTTGAAAAGCAAATACCTCCACGGGAAAAAAGATGGGACAACTATTGAGTATTACGAAAATGGCCAGAAACAATCAGAAGGGACATTCAAAGAAGGTCTTGAACATGGTGAAGCACGATTCTGGTCTAAGAAAGGGATCATTCAGGGAATACAAACTTTCAACATGGGTATTGTCACCAAAGACATTAATTATCGAAGTGGAAGTCTTCACGTTCCTGGTGGCTACTTACAGGTTTTTAATGAAGCAGAAAGTTTCTTCATCGTAGATATAAAAGGAGACGAGGTGCTCCCTCAAAAATCGTTAGAAATTACTTACGTCCTCGACGGTAAAGTTCTACAACTTTTCAACACTCCGATTCAGATCTTTATGAACTCAGAGGGAGAAGCAGATGATAAAACCATACTCGAAAATTATCAGCAATTCGAGGCCGACTATCTCCGGAAAGAAACCAAATACGACATTCAACCCAAAGTTGAACTAATCAAAACAGCTGCGGGGAAAACTGCAATTCACTGGTATTTTAAATCGAAAGAAAGCGAGGAAAAAGATCAAAAGCCGCGAACTGTCCAAGAGGAGCATTACATATCTATGATTTGCAACAAGCAAATATTAAATTTACACAGCATAGTCACCAATTCTGACAAACAGGAGGACATCGTCAATATGCTGAAAAAGATTGCAGATAACGTGCGAGTAGAGAAGGAACGAATTGATTTGAACACGGTAGCCAAGTAAAATAATTGAACTGCCCGTTCGATATAACTTAATTGGTACTTTTTTCGTTTGAATAAGTATAAAATCGTTTTCTATGAAGTTTTTATTACAATTTATTTTAATCCTAATCCCGTTTTGCACGTTTTCACAAGTCATTACGGTCTCTGATCATCTTTCTATTCGCAATGATTTACAATACGAACTAATTGGAAAATTAAAGGATCGCTATCTGCTTTTCAGAGACAAATCGAACGAATACGAGATTCAGGCATACAATAAACAACTTCAAACGACTTGGAATAAAAAACTCGAATTTGATAAAAAGCGAGTTAGCATCACAGCGCTTGTCCGAGAGTCAGACAAATTTCACATCTTTTATACCTATAAGAAAAAAGGGAAATACTTTTTAAAAGTTCGAACATATGACCCTGGTGCCAATATGATTGACTCTTCTTTAGTATGGAGTTATCCTCAACAATTTTACCCGCCTAATCCACAGGTTGAAATTTCTAAAGACAAAACAAAAATACTCATCTATCAGCTCAAGCAACAAAGCAAAATTGAAGCATTTGCATATGATATTGAAAACTACAAAAACATTTGGGAAATGAACTTTGAGCCTCAAGAGCTCAACATCTACAGAGATCAAACAGAATGGATCATCAACAATGATGGAAACGCTTTTTTCATTACTTCCAAAGACAATCGAAAAGCTCGTAAAGAAGATCACCATTATCTGATATACTCTTGCAAGCCCGGCAAAACTGCTCCAGATCTTACCAACATACCTATGCAGGGTAAAATGACCTATGATGCCAAATTCGAGTACGACAATTTAAACAATCGTCTAATCGCTGGAGGTTTTTATTCAGAAAAAAGTCGTGGCAAAACAGTTGGTTATTTTTATATGAACGTCAACTTAAAGGATGCAGAGAATCATACGCTTGAATTCCAAAAGTTTGAAAACGAATTCATGAACAAGATCATGGAAAAAAGATTAGATCAAGAATCAAAAGGCGTCACTGACATTGCTGTAAAAGAAATAATACTACGACGCGACGGTGGTATTCTGTTAATGGGTGAACGTAAAAAACACTTTGAAAGAAGATTAGCAACTGCCGGTCGTGGATATGTAGGACGAGATGGTAGCCGCTATATTGTCGATTATTACTATGACGATGTCTTTGCTACTTCTATTCATCCAGATGGAAAAATGCATTGGCAAACCATCCTTCATAAAAAACAATATTCTCAAGACGACGACGCCATTTATTCTTCTTATTTTTTGATGATGACAGCATCCTCTCTTCGTTTTATTTTTAACGATGAAATCCGTCGTGAGAATACCGTCAGCGAATACATACTAGAAGGCGATGGTTCTTACGATCGCAACAGCGTAATGAACACGGACGACCAAGAAATTCAACTTCGATTTCAGGATGCGATCCAAATCAATTCAAAAGAATGCCTCGTTCCTAGTGAATTTAGAAATAAACTTCGTCTTGTTAAGATTAATTATTAGAAGACGGAAGTCCGAAGTTTCCCGCGACCGTGTATATGCGCTAGACGAGAACTTCGGTCTTCGGACTTCGCAGGCCGACCAGTAATTGATTTTTGCGTTCGAAAAAGGAACTAAATGTAAAATGTAAAACCGCAAAATTTCAAATGTAAAAGTTTACCCGCGATCGCGAATACATCTTGTTTTCCACGGTATTCGGCAACTTTTACATTTTGACTTTATCATTTTGCGGTTTTACATTTAAAAAAAAGAATATAGAGATAGGATCAAATATTCAGACATATTGCATTCTTGGTCGGCCTGTTCCGTCCCATCTCCATTTTTCCCTTTCTACTCCCAAATTTTCCTAAAATAAAGGTAATTCCAACATAAAATCTAATCTTCCAAAATTAATTTCACAACTTTCAGTAACAATTGAAACTTTATTCTTGCCTCGTTGTTTACTTATTAAACAACCATAAAAACATCCAGTTATGAATCTGGAAATCATCACATTTATATTGTACTTAATTATTGCGGCAAGCACGACCATTATTGTTGGTCAGAGCTTATATAAGAATGGAGCAGTCTTTTTAGAACGCATATTTAGATCAACGCCCCACATTGTTAAGCCACTCAATAAGATGTTGTTGGTAGGATTTTACCTGATGAATCTAGGCTTTGTATTGGCTTTCTTTACGCAAAAGACAAGTGCTATTTATTCGATAGGAGGCTGTGTAGAATTTTTGAGTACCAAGTTGGGAATTGTTTATTTGTTACTTGGCGTAATGCATCTTTTTAATCTGTTTCTTTTTGTCACGATAGAAAAACGACTAAACAAAGAGACCGTTTCATTGGAAAACATTTAATCAAATCATAAACTATTAAATTATGGAAAATATCATGATGGTCAAAGTGTATTCTATCTACTTAGTTATTTCTTTGGGTATGACTTTTTTTGTAGCTAAGGTGTTATTTCAAAACAGTAAAATTTTTATGCTCGACATTTTTAAAGGCAGAGAAGAAATCGCTTTTCCCACTAATCGCCTTTTCGAAATTGGATTCTATCTCATGAATGTTGGAGCAGCATTACTCTTTATGAAAACAACTCAGATCCTAAGTCATCAAGGATTGTTGGAAACGCTTAGTTTAAAGATCGGTTCTTTCTCTATCTACCTAGGACTAATGTTGTTTATGAACTTATATCTACTCTTTAGAGGAAAAAAGGTGAGTAGCATGAAGAGGAGTGAAGTTGAAGATTTAGAAATAGATTTAGATGGAGCAGCCCTTTAACGGGGATGGGAACCTGCCTTTGTCGGCAGCTAGCGTGTATACACAAGTCATGACATGATTTGTTGAATTCTATTATAAGGTTTTCCTACTAAAAAGATCCTACATCAAGTAAAATGAAACAAGTGACGGTGTCGCACCTAAAGGCGCTTTCTCTCAATTTAATGTGTTTCACCTAAGTAATTGAAAAAAGAGTTTAGTGAGTCGCAAAATAGCGAGTACGAAAAGCGCCTTTAGGTGCGACACATTTATAAATTTGGAAATAAAAGAAAGTTAAGCGCCTTTAGGTGCGACACCCGCGTTTGTTGAGTCATGACTTGTGTATACACGGTGGCTTTGTCGGCAGGCAGGCATTGATCTAACAGATGGAACAGATTGGGGACGGATTTTTTATTTTATCGCGATTTAGTTAGTGCCTGTACTTAAAGAGTTAGGAAACTATGAAAATTCACGATCGACAAAAAAATCTGTCCTCAATCCGTTCGATTTCCCAAAATCCGTGTCTCATCCTTATAAAGATCGCTCTAGCGATCCTTCCGCCCCACTAACAAACAGTATTTCCAATACCCCGCTTCTAAAGCCTCATACTGTCGAATCGAACCAATCAAATTTTGATGTTGCACATTAGACCGCTTGGTAAAGTAGGTCCAAAGCTTACTCACATGTTTAAACAACTTCGACTTCTCATAAAGGTTCCGCAAAGAAACCCGCGTCTTGGAAGTATAATCAATCACCTCAAAATGTGAAAAACCAGATGTAGCCGCATGTTGTTCGTGCTCCACCTGCGAGTCGATATCGGGTATCGCCCAGCTACGCAACCAAGCTGCTAACAATTCTTCTCCTTTCGGCGGAAGCGGTCGCTCATTTCTCAAATATTCAGCAATTACAATTCGACCTCCAGGACGAAGTAGTCGATAGGCTTCTTTATAAAATGCCGCCTTATCAGCAGCATGGCACAAACTTTCACAAGCCCACACCACATCAAACGAAGCATCCTCAAACGGCGTGTTGCAATAATCCGCATTTACAAAAGTTACCTGATTACTTAGGCCCAATTCCTTCGCTTTACTATTACAATCATCCACCTGACTTTGTACCGGAGTTATCCCAGTAGGAATCGCCTCCTTATTTTTTATCAACCAAAAACAACTACCACCACGGCCACAGCCCGCATCAAGCACCGCTTCACCTTTTTTAACTTCCGCATATTCTGCCAAGGTCCTATTCGTGTTTTGTAAGGCATCGCTATGCTTATCCGCATGCTCATCATAAAACCCAAAGTGAACCGCAGGGTTGTCAGAGTCATCCCAAGCCGTTCGATAATCGTACCGCGTGTGATCGTAATATTCGATGACGTCTTCGAGTTGTTTTTTGTCTGTTTCTCTCATTTTTTTAGCATTTCATTTTAAAAAATTGACCACCGCTAAAGCGGTTGAGCGATCGCTGCGTCTGCCTCCGGCAGACTGGCTGTGAGACCATTCAGCTTGAGGCCTCATTGAGCGATCGCTTCGCTGAGAGACTTCATTCGATCGCGGGCTCCGCTTTAGACGAGCAGTCCCTCAGCGAAGCGATCTCACAGTGGTGGCGACACCGCCACGATCTCACAGCAAGTCTGCCACCGGCAGACACAGCGATCTCGCAGCGAAGCGATCTCACTTCACCATCTTCAAAGAAAACCGATGCGGCAAAATAATTCCGCCCTCCATCTGATACTGGTAATAACCATCCGGTAATTGCTTCAAATTCGGCATCGCATTATAAGGTGAATCAGGATATTCCTGAAAGTCAAGTAACTGAAATCCCTGTTTCAAAAGTGGTTGAATTGTTTCGTGAAGTGAGTGGCACCAAAAGTATTCCTTTATTTTTATATCAGAACTAGGGTCAGCGTAAGTACCCTGTGTTTCTTCCATATATGGAGTCTCTGAGTTAAAGTAATGAAAAGCAATTTTACGAGTATCCCAATCCAACATATATAGTGTAGGATGAAATTCCATGATGTAAAAAATTCCACCTGGTTTGAGAAAGTGATTGACAATAGAGGCCCATTTTTCTAAGTCAGGTAACCAAGTCAGGACGCCATAAGAAGTAAAGACAACATCAAACTGACCCTCTAAATTATCCTTAAGGTCATACACATTTGATTGAACGAACTTTGCGTCAAACCCCATCTCATCATTCAAGGCACGTGCTTGTTGGATGGCCTTCTCAGAAAAATCCACTCCAGTCGCTTTCGCACCCATCTTCGCCCATGATAAAGTATCCTGCCCAAAATGGCATTGCAAATGCAAAAGACTTTTACCAGCTATGTCATCCCCAAGGTGAGCTATTTCATCGCGATTCAAACTAGTCTTTCCAGCTCTAAACGCTTCCATGTCATAGAACTCAGATTTGAGATGAACCGGAGTCTTCTCATCCCAAAGTTTTTGATTGCTTTTAAAGTATTCTTTCATCGCTTAAAAATTGTAGTGGCAGTAACAGTGGCAATGAAGTTAGAGTGACAATTGCAGTGGCAAATTTCCGACTACCGAAGAGCTCTGCCTTCGTTGGAAAACTGCCACTGAAACTGAAATTGCCATTTAGCCTGATTAGGCCTGCCCCTTAGTATTAAAATTCATCATCGGATAATTCGGCTGACCACTTTCAGCAATAGGACCAAATTGTGTTTCAAACTTAGTAACATTATCAGCCAGTGCTTTTAGCAAACGTTTAGCATGTTGTGGCGTTAAAATAACTCGTGATTTAACTTTAGCCTTAGGTACATTCGGCATTAAGCGAATGAAGTCTACCACAAACTCAGAGTTGGAATGTGAAATAATTGCTAAGTTAGAATAGATCCCTTCTGCTACCTCTTCAGGTAACTCAATATTCATTTGATTTTGCTTCTCTTTATTTTCAGCCATTTTGCTATTTTTTTTAAAAAGTTAATTTGAAACGAGTTTGAATTTGAAACACTGGCTATCAATGCTTTGCCTTCAGATATCAAGACTCAAATCGATGCTTAAAATTTATTTAGTCCCACAATATCGCAATTATTGAAGGATGGTGCAAATTCAATTGTGACCATAGCAAATAATCACGGTCTAAAGCTTACCCTCATCGAAAACTATTCTCGATTCGCTGCTTCACACCATCAGAAATAAGGTATTTGTAGCGCGATAATCACTACGGAAATTTTCTTTTCAATTAATAGCCTTTCGGCAAACTATTTTTGAAAAATCGTGGTTGAATATTATAACGAGGCCAACGAAACTATTTTTTAATTTTTATAAACACCCCATGTCATGTTAGCCAGCTTATTAGTTGTTACTGGTGTGATCATATTCGGAAAAAGCTTGTTCAAACGAGCAGCTAAATAGTAGCGTCCCAATCATGAGCATATCCTAAACCCGACCTGCGATTTGGTATTTAAAATTTGCCACCAAATTTTAGATACCAATTTCGCCTGTTTAATCCTCACCTAAGT
>CALGLS010000444.1 GCA_937959375.1 uncultured Saprospiraceae bacterium | reverse complement strand
CTCTTTTTCGTGAAAGTCGGCTCGAACTTGGCAAAATTTACCCACACTTATAGGATGGTGACTCGATTCCCAGATCGCATTCCAGTTTTGAGGTTTGATGACTTCAGTTGCTTCTTTTAGTTCAAACCGCTCTTTTAGATCGGCAAATTGCTGTTTGAAATCGTCATTAAAATCAGGCGCAGGTAACCAAGCGATGAGCTCTCCTTCATTTTCTTGAAATGCTTCGAAAGGTAGTTGAGACAAAAAAGCCAGTACAATTTCTGATTGTGCTGGTTTTAATTGAATGGTATATTTGAAGTAGTCCATATGGAAGCTCACTTTTATTTAATTTGATCAATCAGAAATGACTAATTTCAATACTAGCCGTAAACCTCCTTGCGGTAAGCCTTCAAAGTATTCATTAGTAAGGAAGTCACCGTCATAGGTCCTACTCCTCCAGGTACTGGCGTGATGTAGCTTGCTTTGGCAGCCACCTCATCAAAGTGTACGTCACCCCTTAGGCGATAACCTCTTTTTGCTGTTTCATCATCTACTCTATTGATTCCAACATCAATGACTACAACGCCTTCTTTTACCATATCACCAGTTATGAATTCTGGTCTACCCAAAGCAACGATCAAGATGTCGGCACGTCGCGTATGAAAAGCAATGTCTTTCGTTCGACTATGACATAAAGTAATGGTTGCATTACCCGGCGATGCCTTTCTTGAAAGTAAAATGCTGATTGGAGAACCTACAATATTACTTCGTCCTACAACGACACATTCTTTTCCTTCAACTTCGATGTTGTAACGATCTAACATTTGTAAAATTCCGAAAGGAGTAGCTGGCAGATAACAAGAGAGACCTTGCGCCATTCGACCAAAGTTAACGGGGTGAAAACCATCCACGTCTTTTTTAGGATCAATAGCTAATGTTACTCGCTCTTCATTAATATGCTTTGGAAGTGGCAGCTGAACGATAAAACCATCTATTGCATCATCGGCGTTGAGTTTGTCAATGATTTCTAATAGTTCTGATTCCGTAATGTCTGCTTCTTTTCTGATTAGGCTTGATTCAAATCCTACTTGCTCGCAGGAGCGAACTTTATTCCGTACGTAAGATTGACTTGCGGGGTCGTCTCCGACGAGTACCGCCGCGAGATGTGGTGGTCTACTTCCGTCAGAGGTAATAGCAGTTACTTGTTCTGCAATTTCTTCTTTGATAGTCTTTGCTAGGTGCTTTCCGTCGATCAGATTCATTATGTATGTTTTGAGAAGCGGCAAAGGTAGTAAAATAAGTTGGAGACGGAAAGTTGAAGATGGGAAGTTTTTATAGCGAAGTTGTTTAAAAAGTATCTTCCAACTTCCCATCTTCTGTTTTCAAAACTATTCTTCGTCTACACTAATTGTAGCTTGTGCTCCCATTGCAAAAACACCTAGACCATTTTGCACATTGGTGTGTACGGTTACAGGCTCAGCAAATATTTGAAAATCTTCTGATTCCCGAAAATCATACAATGACTTGGAATATAAAAACCAATCTTTCGATATGGCCCTTAGATAAATTTTCAAGTTGGGATCCCAGCTAGTATTGGTTTGTAATTCCAAGGTGTAGGAATCACCATCAAAAGATGCACCATCTACTAAGATGCTTCCATCCAGTCCTTGTGATGTATTTACATCAACTGATTCTACATAGCGGTTGTTGATATAAATTACATTTTCAAATGTATCTTCTTGTACTAGACGGATTTCGTAAAAGTCTTCTCCCGATTGATCATCAATAGTGATGTCAATAGCATTGGATTCATAATAATAATCGCTTGGTGTACCACCATCTTCATCAAAAACAGCAGAAACCAAAGCAGGTGGAGCGATCATCGTTTGCTCAGCAGTAGCAGTTCCCAAAGTATCTTGCGATGCTTTCAGCTCATAGGTATTTCCCAATCCACCAAAGACATCGTTTAGTTCAACTTTATAGTTAAATGGCTCCTCTCCTGTTGGTTCAAGTGTATACTTTAATGTTCCATTTTCAAAAAGTTCAACCGTTCCATCATTTACATAAATGGGTCCGTAATTATAATTAGTTGTTTCTAAAATACCTGTACTCTTGGTTAAGCTTACAAAAACTAAACTATCCGTACTTTTTACAAAAGAGTGGATCACCAACTGATCTTCATGGGGAGGCGGATCAACCTTTAATGTTGTTTCAAAAAAGTCTTCGCCACAAGATGAACAGATAAAGAGGGCTATAAATATTGGAATTAGCTTTTTCATTTTTATTACTATTTTTGGTGCTTTGATATTTTTTATTTTGAATCAAAAAAATTAGTTCATCAAAACGCTATTTGCGCTAAGCTGAGACTTAGAAGTTGTTTAAAATTCAAAAGAATAATTAAAGTAAGGAATAATTGGGAACAAACTTGCCTGCTTTAGAACCGTTTTACTTTCGCCAGTTTCTAGATTAAATTCTTCATCCGTAAATAAGAAAAATGGATTTTTTTGGTTGTAAGTATTGTATGCACCAAAAGACCAAGTACGTGTATGTCTTTTTTTCTTTTTCACAAAGTTGATTCCTATATCCATACGGTGATAAGCATTCATTCTGAAGTTGTTTCTATTCCTATAAAAATCAGTTCTATTAATTCTAGCACTGTTAAAGTTAGGAAAATTAACGTCTGGAAAGACACCGTAATATTGTGAGTTAGCAAGTGTAACAGCGTTACCCGTTCCAAAAACCCAGGTTCCTGCAATATTGATACGATCACTAATTTCATAGGATGCTACGATAGATAAATCATGACGGCGATCGTACTTAAAAGGATAACGCTCGCCAAGGTTAACTTCAGGAAATGTTCGCCAAGACCATGACAGTGTATACCCTACCCAACCAGTCAAACGACCTTTCTTTTTTTGCACAAAAAATTCGGCACCATAAGATTTACCATCACCTTGGGTTACATCATCTTCCCAATCATTGAGGGTAATAAAACTTGCTCCTTCTTTGTAGGCAACTAGGTTGGTCATTTCTTTATAATACCCTTCGATTGAAACTTCGTATTTCCCTGCGAATGTTTTGGCTAGTCCTAAACCAACCTGCCAAGAGTCCTGCGGTTTCACACGTTTGGTGGAAGGAAGCCAGAGGTCTGTGGGGAGTCCGATCCCTTCGTTGGTTAACAGTTGAACATATTGCCGCATCATGGCGAATGAACCTTTCAGCGCTACATTTGCGGGTAGCATGTAACGTACATTTAGTCGTGGTTGTAGTGAAGGGTATGTTTTATCTTTTAATCTAAATGCTGAAAAATGCAGACCGGCATTTAGTTTTAAATTTTTACCCAATTTCATATCATCTTCGATATAAGCTGAAAATTCTTGAGCGTTGATATTGGCTTGACCTAGGGTCGTATCGATGCTTGTACTTGGATATCCATTTTCAATTTCTTCAAAGAGTATGTCAAATTTTCCCGGCTTAAAGGTATGGTTAATGATGCCTGCTCCAAAGCGAATAAAGTGGCTTGGGTTTGGTACATAATCGAAGTCAATTTTACCTGCAAAATCATCTATACCTGACAGATATCCTAGTGCATACTCATCACTTCCTTCATCAAATTCACTGTAGGAACGCAATTTGGTATTAAATGAGTATCGACTAAACGTCAATGTTGTATTACTAAAAAGCTTATTGGTCCACAAGTGGTTCCATCGAAGTGCTGAGGTTATATTTCCCCAACCTAAACCAAATTCGGTTTCATCTTCAAAGGAATTTCCATTAAATTCATCTTTATATGTTTCTTCCAGATAAAATTTATCCTTACCGGTATAGATACTAAAATACAAACGATCTTTATCAGAAAACTTATGATTGATCTTTCCATTAAAGTCATAGAAAAAATAGCCTGCGGTACCGCTTCCTCCTCCCTCTGCAAAACTTTTCTCAATCAGAGGTTTAGCTAGAATATCAATATAGGTTCGTCTACCAGAAAGCATAATGGACGTTTTGTCTTTTTTGATTGGCCCCTCCACTGTTAACTTTGAAGCGATCAGACCAATCGAACCTGCACCATGCCATTCATTGATATTTCCTTCCTTCATGTTGATCTCAATTACGGAGGAAAGTCGTCCGCCATATCTTGCAGGGAATCCACCTTTTGTCAACTTTACATCTTTTACTGCATCAGCATTAAATACAGAAAAGAAACCAAACAAGTGGGAGGCGTTGTAAACCGGAACACCATCCAGCAAAATCAAGTTTTGATCGGGACTACCTCCACGGACATACAAACCGTTTTGGCCTTCACCTCCAGATTGCACACCGGGCAATAATTGTAGGGCTTTCAAAACGTCTACCTCACCTAAGAGCGCAGGTATCTTTTTGATTTGTGCAATCGGAACATCAACGGTACTCATTCGTGTCGTCTCTTCAATCCGTTCCTCATATTTTTCAGCAACGACCGTTATTTCTTGAAGGGATAATTCTGGTTCAAGTTTTACATTGATCACTAGATCTTTGTCTAACAAAAGACGATATTCCAATGCTTGATAACCTATGTAGGAAAAAGTGATCACCACCGAATCAGAAGGCAAGGTAATACTGTAAAATCCATAGATGTTGGAAACGGTACCATTTTCACTCTTTGTGTCATAAGCGTTGGCACTAATTAGTTTTTCACCAGAAGTCGCATCTTCGATGTATCCTGAAATGGTGAACTTATTTTTTCCTTGCCCATTCGCTGTCGCTAAAAAGAATAAAGAGAAAAATAGTAGAAAGATAGGTCTGTAACTAGATTTGATTTTTTGCATATTTAGTGGAGTAGTTTTAGTTTTAATTTATATCAAAGTCTTTTTGAAAACGGAGAAAATTCTCTCGCTTTTTTATGTTGTTGCTTAAAGTAAACGAATGAAAGGACCATAATGTATTCAACAAATGGACTTTAAATGGCATAATAGCGTTTAAGTGATTTCATTTGGTCAAGGTTCGGAATGAGTGGACGTTTGGACCTTTACTAAAATTTTGAAGTTTAGTAAACGTTACCTCCCGCTTATTCCTACCAAATAAAATCATTTAGCACCAAAAATAACCTAAGCTCACTTATGTAAAAAGCCGAAGATTTTAACATCCTCGGCTTTTATGAAAATCATATTTGTTTGGCTAGAGAATTTATGCATCACTCCTTTGACAGAAGAAACAGGGCACACCCCCTATGCCTAAGTTAATTATTTTAGAAGTTGTTTAATCTTCTCCTAAGAACGGGTAACGGTAATCTGTAGCAGGAACCAATGTTTCCTTAATAGTACGTGGAGAAACCCAACGCAATAAGTTCAAAACAGATCCCGCTTTATCGTTTGTACCAGAGGCACGCCCACCACCAAATGGTTGCTGACCTACCACTGCACCTGTTGGTTTATCGTTGATATAGAAGTTACCTGCAGAGTGACGCAATTTGTTAGTCGCCAAATCAATAGCAGCACGATCCGTTGAAAACACAGCTCCAGTCAAAGCGTATGGAGAAGTACTGTCAAGGATATCTAACATCTCGCTAAATTTACGCGTTTCGTAAACGTGAATGGTGAGTACAGGTCCAAAGATTTCTTCACACATAGTTGTGTACTTCGGATCATCTGCTAGAATAACGGTAGGCTCAATAAAGTAACCTACTTTTTTGCTATAGTTTCCACCTGCAATGATTTCAGCTTTCTTAGATTTTTTCGCGGAAGCGATATAATTAGTAATGTTATCAAAAGCTCTTTCGTCGATAACTGCGTTTATGAAATTACCAAAATCTTCAGGAGATCCCATCTTGATAGTCTCTAAATCCGCTAGCATATATTTCTTTACATCCTTCCAAATATTTTTAGGAATGTAAGCTCTAGAAGCTGCAGAACATTTTTGTCCTTGGAATTCAAAAGCGCCTCTGATTAATGCCGTTGCAACTTCTTTTGCATTGGCAGATTTATGTGCAATCACAAAATCCTTTCCTCCAGTCTCCCCTACTATTCGTGGGTATGACTTGTAGTTCCCTATGTTGTTTCCAATAGTAGACCACAACTTACGGAAAACACCAGTTGATCCTGTAAAGTGTAAACCTGCAAATTCAGGATGCTTAAATACCACATCACCTGCTGCTGGGCCATCTACATAAACCAAGTTGATAACGCCTGCTGGCAAACCAGCTGCTTCGAATATTTCCATGATAACTGCTGCAGAATAGATCTGAGTTTCTGCTGGCTTCCAAACGATCGTGTTACCCATCAATGCCGGAGCAGCGCAAAGGTTACCTGCAATGGAAGTAAAGTTAAATGGTGTAATCGCAAAAATGAATCCTTCCAATGGACGGTGTTCCATACGATTCCAAATACCATGTGCCGACTCAGGTTGTTCAGAATAAATCTGCGTCATAAACTGCGCATTGAAACGTAGGAAGTCACAAAACTCTGCAACCGCATCAATTTCTGCTTGATAGGCATTTTTAGATTGTGCCAACATCGTTGCAGCATTCATCTTTGCACGATAAGGTCCTGCAAGTAGATCAGCTGCCTTTAGAAAAATAGCTGCACGCTCTTGCCATGGCATGTTTTCCCAAGCTGGCTTCGCCGCTAGTGCTGCTTTGATGGCTGCCTCAACATGCTTTGCTGTACCTTTACAAAAGTGTCCCAACTTATGCTTGATCTCATGCGGAGGACGCATCGTCACCTTTGTTTTGGTTTTCACTTCTTTACCTCCAATGTACATTGGAATTTCAACTTGACGAGACTTCATGGCAGCAAGGGCCATCTTTAGCTCTTCACGTTCTATTGAACCAGGAGCGTAGGACAATACAGGTTCATTTATTGCTATTGGAACTTCAAAAATTGCGTTTGACATATATATATTTTCTTAGGTAAGTTAAAAGGTCGATTTCTATGGGGCAAAAGTAATGTTTTAGGGCATCATAAAAAAGAGAATAGCTAGAAGTTGTTTAAAAACTACGAAAAGATCTTTGAAATGAGGTTTCCTTCAGACTCTTTTCGATTCCGTTGATGTGACCATTGTGTGTACATAGTCACATCTTAATTTTGAGAAATTTTGAATCGCTGAATCGTTGAATGCAGAATATTGAATGTCCCTCAAATGTAAAAGCCTACGATATTGGGCAAAATCAAAATTCGAAATTCAACGATTCGATATTCAATATTCTTATCCCCTCAGACAATTTTTTATCCAACACCATCGAAAAGTAAGCATACTTAAACCTTCACCTCACCCGGTAAGAAAGAAGTAGCATCTCCTTTACCTCGAATGATCTCTCGAACGATAGTAGATGAGATATGAGAGAATTCAGGTTTACTGATTAAGAATATGGTTTCAATGCCGTCTCCGACAATTGCATTGAGTTGAGATATGGTCTTTTCGTAATCGAAATCAGAGGCATTCCGAAGTCCGCGGAGTAAATATTTTGCACCAACCTTTTGACAGTAATGGGCAGTCAAACCTTCAAAGGCAGCTACCTCTACTGAATCGTTACTTGCAAAAACGGCATTGAGCCATTCAAGACGTTGGTCTAGATCAAACAAATATTTCTTTTGGGAATTGACACCGACTGCGACTATGATTTTATCAAAAAGCGGAATCGCTCTTTTGACCAGATCAACGTGTCCTACTGTGATTGGATCAAAGGATCCGGGGAATACTGCAATTTTCATGATTCGTTTGTTTTGCAAAATGAGTAACGAGTCACGAAGTTAACAAACAACTTCTACAAGTCCTCATTTAAATGATTGACATAAAGGTCATAATTCTCTTTGTCAAAACAAACAAAAATCACTTCTTCTAGTGTAGAAGTCGTTTTTAGGAATTGGCGAACTGCTGCAATAGCAACTTTGGCAGCTCTATCTTTTGGGAAATCATAAATACCTGTACTGATATTTGGAAATGCGATTGTTTTTAAGTTTTTGCTTTTAGCTATAGCTAAACTATTGGTATAGCAACTTGACAAAAGGCGGTCCATCTCATTTGGATCTGTATTTTGCCAAACGGGGCCAACGGTATGTATGACGTAATTGGACGGAAGCTTACCGGCTGTTGTTATTACTGCCTCTCCAGTTTCACAACCTCCTTGTCTTGCTCGGATTTTCTGACAGTCTTCCAGAATCGCGGGTCCACCTGCTCGATGTATGGCTCCGTCTACCCCACCTCCTCCGAGTAGAGAAGTGTTGGCGGCGTTGACAATAGCGTCTACTGTTAATTGGGTGATGTCTCCTTGGATGATTTTTAGTTTGGTATTCATCTTATTTATACGGGCTTTACTCTAAATTAATTATCGATCCCCTTTGCGGGAACCTTAGCAATTTATTCTATTATACGAAAAGAGTCGAAGTAGCGATCTTGTATTCGGTTTAAACTTTTGTCGCGACGACTGATTACTTGTATTTGATAAAAGCGACGACCAACCATAAAGGCTTTTGTTTTAATGGTTGCGTCTCCTCCATTATAGTCTACTCTCCATATCCTTCCGGGATAATCTAACAATTCAATTTCATCCGAGTATCTTAGATGGCCACGTACGCTTTTTATAGACGTTTCGATGGTGCTATGAAAAAACTCTTCGACAAAATCTGTTGAATCAGAATGAATGGTATGCTCAGGATAATCGACATAACTTATTTTGTAAATCAGATTTTCAGCATCTTCTTTTCCATCTTGATAGATGTAACTGTAGTAAGTAAAATGTCCTATCTCCGTTTCAATGTCGTTTACTTTTTCTATTAGCTCACCAGGCGTTAGGATTCGGAATTTTCCATCTACAGAAATAAACTCCTTCCAAGGTTTGGCCTCTTGAGCTGAAAGTGTAAGTGCGAGAACAAAGAAAAAGATTGAAGAAAATAATTTCATATTGTATTTATCTGCTTGAGAATTTTTTTTTATCGATGGTTAGTTGAGACGGAAGTCCAAAGCTCTCATCTAACGTAAAAGACGCGATCGAAGGAAACTTCGGACTTCAGACTCCCGTCTTCCGTCTCCTCCCTCTCTCTTCCAACTTCCCCCAAATACCGCTTAAAAATAAGCGTTTTTATTGAGATATAGTTCATCTACTTAAAAACCAACTCTAAAACGTAGGTGCCACTCCGAATGTTTTAGTTGCTTCAGTTTTCTGTCAAAAAAAAGAACATTCTTCTGATACTCTAAGAGCATGTTTAAATTTCCATTTAATTGCAAATCAATGTTTTATGAACCTCGCGTCCAATTTTAGAATTCAGTTAGCTCGCTAAACTCATTAAAAAATTGTTAGCGAGAACCATAAACTCTTGATTTTCATAGGAAA
>CALGLS010000443.1 GCA_937959375.1 uncultured Saprospiraceae bacterium | reverse complement strand
ATTTCCTGATCGGTAAGATTAGGGAATGCAGTCATTACGGAATTGTTCCATTGTTTGAAAAGACCAACCGCGTATCCGTCACCAGATGCGATAACTGCTTGAGAGTTACGAATCCAAGAATAAAGTAGTTCTTCGCGACCTTCCCAACGTTCTTGTACGCCACCAAGAGCAGGACCAGTAAGGTCATCCTTCATGTTTTTGTTGTGGCAACTCGCACAGTTGTTTTTGAAAAGTACTTTACCATTATCTAGGTTAGCTTCTTGAGCAGAAGCCGAAAAAGAGATAAGGAGAGCGAAGACGGTTATCGATAATAACCTAAAAATCAGGGCTTTATGAACCATTGTGTATTGATTTGTAAAAAACCAGTAGTTCTTATATTAAGAAAATGTTAAGATTGTCATTTTATTGTCACCGCAAATGTACAATTCCATCCCATTAATACCAATAGTAATTTAAAGGCAAAAACTATTTAGACTACTTCTAAATAAAACACACTTTACAGTGTAAATTCGGCCGCAAGGATAGAAAAAATTTAATTGAAATAATAAGGTTTAAAAGCTAAGTTATTAACAATATTTCAAGCAATAGAGCGGAATGAGTAATAGGTATGCTTTAATAGGTATTGGTAGGCAACGGAGGAGAAAACGGTAAGGTCGATTGGTGGAATCAGTTGCTACTGCTATCGAATAAGAAAAGGCTTTCTCCAGAGGAGAAAGCCTTTTTCCAAACTTCCAAAATGAAAACTTCTATTTTTAACTGGAAGAAATAGCTTTAAGGGAAGCCATCTCTACTCAATTTTCAAAAATTGGTTTTGAGATTTATATACAACATTTACAATTATCCAAATTTGTCACTATGCAAGCTTCGCCATGTCTCTAATAAGGAAACTTCGGCGAGTAAAGTGAATTAAGTTTGATTTTTTGAGGTCATTTAAAACTGAGGTTACTGTTTGACGAGAAGTTCCCGTGATATTTGCGATATCCTGTTGAGTTAGACTGTGTTTTACCAAAAGTTCGTCAATTCCAATTCTACGACCTTGTCTTCCTGCAGAATCTTTCAAGAAATCGATGATTCGTGCTCTTGCATCTTTAAAAATGAGCGATTCCAAACGATCTTCTGCTCTTCTCAATCGGCCGCCCATCATTTGTAGGACTGCGTTGCTAAATTTGAAGTTATTCTTCATAAGCGAAGTAAAGTCTTCTAACCTTAGTACGAAGAACTGTGACTCACCATTCATTGCACGTGCATAATCCGTTCTACACTCCTCTCCTACTATTCCTAGTTCACCAAACATTGCCAAAGGATGCAAAATACCTTTAATCACTTCTCTTTCGTCATCATAATTAGAACTGATCTTTACAGTCCCTTTTACAAGGAAGAAGATTTTATCAGAAGCATCTCCTGGGCTGTATACAGGTTCGTGCCTTGGCACTCGCTTGAATTCGACCATTTGAGTAAGCGTACGCTTTTCGTCTGAGCTTAATGATTCAAAAAGTGGAAATTGTTCGAGGAATGTGAGTTTAGTAGAAATATCCATAACTTCAATTTTTTAAAGTTGAATTAAATAATGTGTTGTGAATGTGCTGATCGAAGTACATTGGAATGTGTTGAGATTTAATATAAAAACGAGATATAAAATCGCAACTACATTAATATAGACACAGATATTTCGTCTCCCCCCTATTTAGGCGATTGTTTTTCTGTTTAACCGAATAAAAATGGCTTGGTTGAAATGGCTACAATTAGTCAAAACTTAAAATATAATTCGGCATAGGTGGTAAAACTGCGTCATTCACGCAATTTATAAACAACTGAAGTTTAGTTTTAAAATTAAATTCGGAGAGTTTTTTATTAAATTTTCTAAAAAAAGATTGAAAAATCTTCTAAAAAAAAGAAAGCGCCTGCTCTGAGTGTATCAGAGTAGGCGCTTTTTTTAGTATTTGCTATCAAAATTGCTAATCAAACTTTGATTTAAGTCTTCTTTTAGATTTCGTAGACTTCCTTTGGGTGCTACTGCAAGGATTAATGTTAATAACAAGGTTTGAAGAAAAGAAGTTCTGATGGACACTCGATCGCAAACTCCGCGGATTACGTATCCTTCAAACCTTAATTGCATTACCCAACCAAATGAAATCTCCTTGAAGTTATTTTTAATCACCAAAGGATCAAAAGAGCCTGTCGGGCAGGACTGTTAAGTTCTGCTGAAATTTGCTGACGACAGTCCTGAGTTAAAGTCAAAATCAAAATCAAAATTTCGCTCAGTACGCGGGTTTTAATTTGCTCAATCAACTAAATTTTCAATACGAATCTTAGTCAAAATTAGAACTTAACAAACCTGCCTGTTGGGCTGGCGCCTTTTCGCCAGACGGGAACAAAAGTTTGGACGTGCCTTGCTTCAGTGTTGCAATATTGAGACTAAGCTGCTTTAGAAACGATACAGCTTGTTGCGTCTTTTACGGTTTCAATAGATTCAACTTCTTCTTCAGAGAGAATGACGTTGAACCATTTTTCTAATTTGACAATCAGTAGCATGAAATCGATAGAATCGAGGTTTAAATCATCCTTTAGATTGGTAGTTGGGCATAATTGGGCTTGAGGCACACTGGCCGCCCAACTAATCATATAGATTACTCTGTCGTGCGTATTCATAAAAGTGCTGTTTAAATTGTTTTTGTGTTTAGACAAAATCCTAGGTAGAAATATCAATCAAATGTATATTTCTAAGGCACTTGCCAAAACACGTTTATAATATTCCTTAAAGTTTTAAGAGAATTGCTGTTAAAATCTCTCCTTAAATAAACGACTAAACCTTACAATACGATGTCCCTATTTTCAGATAAATGAAAAAATGGTGTGAGACGACATTTTAGAGGAGATCAAAAAAAGGAAGTTATTGAGTGTGTACACGAACAGAATCACGACTTAAGCTATACCCAGCAAATATACCGAAACCATTATTGACATTATTATAGAGTAAAACAGGCTCAGTTAAAACACCTCCATCATATTCAATTTGCCTAGTCAGATTAGTATGATAAAGAAAGTAATCTTTAGAAACGGTTCTCAAGTCAACATAGAGCTTGTCAAAAATATCTTGCTCAGATTGTATCGAATTTGGAGTTCTTGTTTTGAAATTAAGAACAAGATCATCTGATGATTCATGTTTTACTAAGATGCCTTTATCGTAATGCTTTAAACCATTGAATTCCCCATCAGGGTCATCCAATACAATTGGAATGAAATCCCCCGTATAAGTACGAACTGTATCAGATTGAATAATATCATATGGAACCCATTCATAGTAAACATCTATATGGTAATAAGTAGGCAGATCATCTGTAGCTTCTATTTCAATAGACAAATCAAATAAATAGTCGATGATGGTCGAATCGATTACTGAATGCTTTCCTGGCGGGTACTCCTTTTTTACGTTAGTCATAGAAAAGCTCTTAATAAGCGATGGCATCGGCACGCTAGAAGTTGCACTGACTCTTTCTAGATTTGGCGCTTTGGCTCGAATCGTATATTCAACACCGACTTCAGGCTGGCTATTTTTTGATTGGTAAGAAAAGCGAGGGTATGCTGGCAGTGGGAATCGATCGACTGGCATCAAGGTTTCTAAGACTTCATTCCCCTTGTAGAGTTGGACTTCAACATCATCTAAGTATTCTTCAAATTCTTTAGAGTTGGGGAAAAGGCTTTTTGAGATATACGCTTCAAAGTTTTGGTCTGGAGTAAAATGACTATTAAGTACTAATTTCGTTTCGGTTCCTTCTATATCTAACTCTACCGGTTCCTCACAAGACATTGTAAAGATCAATAGCAAAACGAATAAACTTTTGCCGATAAGGACAATATGTTTTTTACTTTTTTCCAACTAACTTATGGATTGTATTTTTTTCTGACGAGGGCCCAAAAACACCAATTAAAAAGACTCCAATGATTTAATATACAAACAAAAATCGGCGTGTTTAAAGTTTAAGTAAAAAGCTTAAAGAAAAACTTTATAACTAAAATAAGGGATTAAATGGAATAATGTCGCCTGAAGGTACTGTTTTTTGTCAAAATCATCAGGATTTCTTCTAACTCTATAGTAAATCGGGTTTTTCCTGTTGTATACATTGTAAATTCCTGCATTCAATTGTTGTTCTCCCCATTTCCGTGAAATCTTGTAGGTCATCCCTAAATCGAGTCGATGATAAGCAGGCATTCGGATGCTATTTTTTTCACTAAATGCCCTTGCTGCTACAGGGAAAAATGGATCTACGGGAAACTCGTACTGACCGATGGGTAATGTTGTGGCTATACCACTTCCATATGACCAGTTGCCAGCTACACTAAATTTTTTATTAAATCGATGAATAAGATTGATTTTTATGTTGTGCCTTCGATCATATCTAAATGGATAGGATTTTCCAAAGTTCACTTCAGCGAATTTTCGTTTTGCCCAAGAAAGCGTGTAAGAAAAATTCCCTGTTGTTGGTCCTACATTTTTTTGAAGATAAAACTCGGCACCATAAGCTAAGCCCTCCCCTGTTGTCACTTTATTTTCCCAGTTATCTGCAGTTAGCAATTCTAAATTATCTCCTTCTTTGTAGGTGATCAAATGGTCCATTTTTTTGAAATACAACTCACTTCCTAAAGTCAGTTTATCATAAAGTCTTCGATCAATTCCTATAGCACTTTGCCAACTTCTTTGTGGTGCGATCTGTTGAGTAGATGGTAGCCACAAATCACTTGGCAAACCAATACCTGAAGGAGTCAATAAGTGCAAGTACTGATAATTCAATGTCCATGATGAAAATAGTTTCCAATCATTTTGTAGAGTATAACTTGCTTTCAAACGTGGTTCTGCTCGATAGTAAGTGTGTCCACCTGTTTGGAAAGCTGTTCCTCGAATTCCTAAAGTTGTTTGCCAATTTTTGTTGGGTTTCCATTCGTGTTCTGCATACAAGGTAAATTCGTAGGTGCTTACTTTTGAATTATCAAGAAGGGTGTTGCTCCCGCTTGCAAATTCTTCGAAAGTAGAAAGATCTTCTGTACTTAAAATACCAGGTTGGAAATTATGTTGAATGGCTTCAAACCCAAATCTAAAATAATGCTCTGCTGAAGGAATAAAATCAAAGTCTGTTTTAATAGCCCAATCTTGAATTTGAGAACTGTACAAATCATATGCAACCCTTTTAAATGTATCTTCCCCCATTGCCCCATCGGCAATGATATCTAAGGATTCACGGGTGCTTTCAGATT
Source organism: uncultured Saprospiraceae bacterium (assembly GCA_937959375.1). Classification (GTDB taxonomy): domain Bacteria; phylum Bacteroidota; class Bacteroidia; order Chitinophagales; family Saprospiraceae; genus CALGLS01. Next base: position 7,480 of record CALGLS010000443.1, on the reverse strand, counting down.
TAAATTTATATCGACTGTAGGTTAAGTTTGTGTTGGCAAAAAGCTTGTTCCCAAAGAGGTGATTCCAACGTAAGGCCCCAATCGTATTCCCCCAAGTTAAACTTTGTTCTATTTTGTCTTCAAGTCGCCTTCCCAAAATATTATCGATAGAAATTATCTCTTGAGATTTATCTAAGAAACCATCTCTACCATTGTAAAAACTCAGATAAATTTTGTCCTTGTTTGAAAAAGCATAATTCGCTTTAGCATTCCAATCAAAATAATGGTAATTAGAAAAACCTACTTGATTTTTATCTTCTTTAATTCTAGTGGTGATTGGTTTTAAATACAAATCAAGTAAGGCTCTTCTCCCAGACAGAAAGAAAGCGCCTTTATTCTTTTTTATTGGTCCTTCAAAGGTTGCTTTTACTGCAGTCAATCCAAGGCTTACATCTCCTTTAAATTCCTTTGAATTTCCTTCTTTGGTTCGCACGTCAATGACGGATGAAAGTCGCCCACCATAGCGAGCACCAAATCCTCCTTTGCTAAATTTACAACTACGAATGGCATCTGAATTATAAATTGAAAGTAAACCTGCAAGATGGGATCCGTTATAAACGGGTACACCATCCAAAAGAAATAAATTTTGATCTGCCCCACCTCCACGAACGTGAATATTTCCTAAACCATCTGCACCAGTTTGTACACCTGGCATGATGTGGGTCAATCGAATTAGATCTGTTTCTCCTGCAAGACTAGGCATTAGATTCATGTCTTTAATCGGCAATTCTTCGAGATCTAAAATTGAAAAATTATTGTACCGAAAACTAGTACTATCCGTTGGTGTCACGATCACTTCACTCAAAGTCATGGAGGTATTAAGCTCCACATTAATAGTTACGTCTTTGCTGTGGTCAAAATTCTTCGTTTCAATTTGACAACCTAGATAAGAATAATTGATACTGACCAAACCTTCTTTGATTGTCAGACTATAAAAACCATAAACATTTGTACTCGTTCCTTTCTTGGAACGAACATCATAAACGTTGGCACCGATTAATAATTCTCCAGTTGATTTGTCTTCTACATATCCACTTATTGTAAACTCCTTTTGTGAGCGCTCAGCTCGATACAACACAACTTGATTTCCAATCAACTTATATTGAAGTCCAGTATCTTTTAATAGGTATTCTAAAATGGTAGAAAAGCGTTCTTTTTTAAAACGAATGGAAATAATTGTTTCCTGTGGGATCAGATTGTTGGAATAAGCAATGCTGATTTTTGCGCGTTCACTCAGCTTGTCGATTGCTTTAGAAAGACTAAGTTTCCGTGCAGTAAAATTTACCTCTTTGTTCAGGTCTACCTGAGCAAAAGCACTAAGAGAACAAATTAAAAACAGTGAAACAATAAGCGTTCGAAGCATATTTTATCCTAACCCATAGTTTATGAGCTTACAAATTAAGTGAATTATATGAGAGTTAAAGGAATTGGTGCGACATATTATTGTAAAGAGATTGAAGTGTTTATGCAAAAGACTAAAAAACAAGACCCCAACTTCAAATTTGAAGTTGGGGTCTTTAGATTCTAAACCTTTATTTTAATCTATATTCTTTATGCAGTTTTTTGTTGCTGCTTTGGATCTTTGTAATTTCAAATTAGTTACAATTTGCTTCCGTAAACTTGTAGTTCTTACTTCCTTTGTTGTGGCTAAGTTTCAAACCTAGCGCCGTTTCTAAAGTTGCCATAACCACTTCAACTTTTGCATCTTCAAAAGCAGTCGCTGTGAATGAGCAGTTTAAAGCTTTCTTATCTTTACACTCAATATCGATATCAAAGTGCTTTTCCAAGGTAAAAATTACATCACTAAGTGGCGTATCGTTGAAAAACAACTTTCCAGTTCTCCAAGATTGCGCATTTTGTTGAATATCTTTAGATAAACTTACCAACTTAGAATTTAGGTCGTAAGTCAATCGATCTCCTTTTTCAAGGGTAAAGGTTTTGTTATTATCTAAATTAGTAACTTTCACCTTTCCATGATCTACTACTATTTCTTCTAAACCAGCACCTTTTGTAGGAGCATATACGTTGAAAGCAGTTCCCAAAACTTCAATTTCCAAGTTAGGTGTTACTACTGAGAAAGGTCGACTTGGGTCTTTAGCAACTTCAAAAAACGCTTCTCCTTTTAGGGACACCTTACGCTCAGTTGAGTTAAAGTCTGACAATTTCTCCATTTGAGAATCATCATTGATAAACACTAAGGTGCCATCGTCCAACATAATGTCAGTTTGCTCATCGATATTCGTCATGACGATATCAGAAGAAGCGACCTCGTCAGAAGTAGCATTCCAGACAAAGAACAAACCAGCGGCCAAAGCAGCGACAGCAGCAACTCTAGACAAGTAACGCAAAATAGGCTTTGGTTTTGAAATTGTTGGAGGCGGAGGAGTATTCACAGCGTTTTCACGTAAGATATTCCCTCGTAAACGAGCCAAACCACTAGCGACATCAGGTTTAGATTGGGCAAAATAGGCATTAGAAGCCTCCCAAACAGCTTTGATCTCGTCAGCGATTTGCTGATTAGATGGTGATTCCGACAACCAATTGTCCAGCTTTTGACGCTCTTCGGGGGAAAGAGCTGCTGTCAATTTTTTGTGAATCAGTGTGGTATAAAAAGATTGTTCCTTCATTTAACTTGATATTCTATTCCCATAGACACCTATTTTCTAAGCACCCCCTATTTTACGATTCTTTTATTTATGTTTCAGCTTCTAAAAGGGCTTATTTGGCTAGTTTGGTAAAATAGTATACAAATTCCAGCTAAAAATAAACCAAAACAAGACCTATTTCAGATAGGGGTTAACTGCTACTCTCAGTATTTTAAGTGCTTTTGATATCTGATTTTCGACAGTTTTTATAGAAATATTGAGCTCATCCGCTATTTGTTGATAGCTCATATCTTCAAATCTACTTAGCGTAAATACTACTCGACAGCGCTCCGGTAAACCATTAATGGCATGATGAATCTTTGCTTCTAGTTCCTCTGTTTCCAAGCCTTTAAGTGCGCCCTCTTCACTTGAAGAGGTATTTGGAATCTTATCCTCTTCATCAAATTTGATTTTTAGGTCTCGAATATAATTTAGGGAGCGATTAACGACAGATCGCCTCAAATACGCTTTCAATGCAGTGTTGATCACATGCCGACCTCTCTTTTTCCACAACTCGAGAAAAACTTCTTGTACTAGATCCTCAGCAATATGTTCGTCTTTTACGATACGAATCGCAGAAAGATGGCATATCTTATAATATTGTCGGAATATAAGGTCAATCGCCTTGTCACTATCCGTTTGTAGCAAGGCGATTAGATCTTCGTCGGTATGTGAGTGCGGGTTGGTCATTCTGATTTATCAATCAAAAATTAAACAGCCACAGGTGCCTTAATATGAGGATAAGGGTTGTAGTCAATAATTTCGAAGTCTTCAAACTTGAAATCATAAATTGACTTTACATCAGGATTAATTTTAACGGTAGGAAGCGCTCGTGGTTCCCGACTTAATTGTTCTTTTGCTTGTTCTAAGTGATTACTGTAGAGATGTGCATCTCCGAAGGTGTGAACAAACTCACCTGGTTGTAAGCCGCAGACTTGTGCTAACATCATCGTCAAAAGCGCGTAAGAGGCAATATTGAAAGGCACTCCTAAGAAAACATCTGCCGAACGCTGGTAGAGTTGACAAGAAAGCTTACCGTCTGCTACATAGAATTGGAAGAGACAATGACAAGGACTAAGCGCCATTTTGGATAAATCACCAACGTTCCAAGCGTTCACGATGATTCTCCGTGAGTTAGGATTGTTTTTGATTAAATCAACCACCTGTTCAATTTGATCGATTACCTCTCCATCTCTGTTTTCCCAACTTCTCCATTGCTTTCCGTAGACAGGTCCTAAATCCCCGTTTTCGTCAGCCCATTCATTCCAGATACGAACGCCATTGTCTTGTAGATACTTTACGTTAGTGTCCCCATTCAAAAACCAAAGCAACTCGTGGATAATGGACTTGAGATGCAATTTTTTAGTGGTAATCATAGGAAATCCCTCGTTGAGGTCGAATCGCATTTGATAACCAAATACACTTATGGTCCCTGTCCCTGTACGGTCTCCTTTCTCGTTACCTTGTTCTAGAATATGTTTTAATAAATCATGATAAGGACGCATAAGTATTTATTTTTATATTACTTTCGATTAAAATCACGGTTGGATACTTCCCAAAAAGCAGGCTCGAGCATGTTAAAGGGAGGTTATTTTCTGATTAATGCATGCAAAATTACTAACTAAAATCGTTTGTTTGTAGTGATGTTTGATTTTATTGCAATTATTGTAGCGTTTTTGGACTTGACATCGAAAGAGTTGTTTCCTATTTTTGTAATACGAGTATGACAGAAAACCCCAAAATCCAGCTTTAATAAAATAGTCATCATGAACAAAGCGAGCACTTGGTACGCCAATATTCTAATCTTGATTTTCTTGTTGCCTATAGGGCATACTGAGACTCAACAAGACGATGGTTGGGAATTTAAGAAAAATAAGGGAGGCATAAAGATTTATACCCGTGAGTGTAAAGGCACCAATATCAAGGAACTAAAATTTACAGTTACCATAAATGCCACTATGAATCAAGCAGTGGCCTTGTTAGCTGATGTAAATAATTATTCTGACTGGGTTTATGGCTGTGATCATTCCTCTACACTAGAAGAAATTTCTAATAAAAAATCTTACTGCTACTATAAAGTTGATTTTCCATGGCCGATGACAGATCGAGACTTAGTGGTTTATTCTGAAATAAAGCAAGATCCAATTACTAAAATTGTAACATCTGACACCAATTCTCGAGCAGATTACATGGAAAAAGCAGCTGGCTATATTCGCATGCAAAAGCATTTCAACAAATGGATCTTCACTCCTATTTCTTCCAACCAAATTGTTGTCACCTATCTTTTAAAATCTGATCCAGGAGGAAGTATCCCTTCATGGGCGATTAACATGGCAATTGACCAGGGTCCTGTAAAGTCTATGAAAGGTTTTATGAGAAACTTGAAACGACCTCAATACATCAATGCAAATTTTGAAGGCATTGAAGATTTCAACTAAATAGCCATTTTCAATCTCTTCCAATTTTCTTACAACCACTTCCTCTAAAAATTGTTTTAATTCAAAACCCGCTTATATTAGCGTTGAAATAAAACGATTTATACAATACATGTCATATTCCAGCCTAAGAGCCTGTGTGCTTGATTTAGAAAAAAACGGACATTTAATTCGGATTAAACAAGAGGTTGATCCCAATCTAGAAATGGCCGAAATACATCGAAGAGTCTTTGATGCAAAAGGCCCTGCCCTTTTATTTGAAAATGTAAAGGGTAGTCCCTTTCAAGCTGCTTCCAATTTATACGGAACTTTTGAAAGAACCGAATTCATCTTTCGAAAAACACTTGACAATGTACGTCAGGTCATTGAAATCAAAGCTGATCCCACTCAACTGTTGAAACGACCACTACATTATTGGAAAGTTCCCTTCACTGCTCTTTCTGCACTTCCAATGAAATCTCGATTTGGGATGCCAGTGACGTATGGTGAAACTACCATCGATCAACTCCCCATGATCAAATCGTGGCCTGATGATGGAGGAGCCTTTGTTACGCTACCCCAAGTTTTTACGATGCCTCCGCGCAACAACAATATCATGCAGTCCAATTTGGGAATGTACCGAATTCAATTGTCGGGAAATGAGTATGAGATGAATAAAGAAATTGGTTTGCATTATCAATTGCATCGAGGCATCGGTGTTCACCATACAGAGTACAATAAATTGGAAGACGATTTTAATGTAAGCGTTTTTATAGGTGGGCCTCCCTCCCATGCGTTCTCAGCAATTATGCCATTGCCTGAAGGCCTTTCCGAGTTGACTTTTGCAGGAATGATGGCAGGTCGTCGTTTTCGATTTGGCAAAAAAGGTAATCAATATTTATCTGCTGATGCTGATTTCTGTATCACCGGACGGATTGTGAAAAATAAGAAAAAACCAGAAGGCCCATTTGGAGATCATCTGGGATATTATAGTTTGGAACATGACTTCCCCGTAATGGAAGTAGACAAGGTGTATCATCGTAAGGATGCTATTTGGCATTTCACTGTAGTGGGAAGACCTCCTGCGGAAGATTCAAGTTTTGGTTATTTGATTCACAAATTAGTTGGGCCACTTACTCCTCAAGAATTCCCAGGATTGGTAGGTATCAATGCCGTTGATGCCTCAGGTGTGCATCCACTTTTGTTAGCAATTGGAAGTGAGCGATATATGCCTTTCCGGGAAAAGCAACCAGAAGAAATTCTAACGATTGCCAATCGTATTTTGGGTAGTGGTCAGACCTCACTAGCTAAATTTTTAGTCATTGCTGCAGATGACGATGACCCTAATTTAGACGTGCATGATATCCCTCGTTTTTTTCAACATGTCTTGGAACGGGTAGATTGGAAAAGAGATTTGCATTTTCAAACTAAGACTACGATGGACACACTGGACTATTCTGGTTCTGGATGGAATGCAGGATCAAAAGTAGTTATTGCTTGTAGGGGGGATAAAAGAAGAGAACTTGCAACAAATCTTGTTGATAACTTTAGTTTACCTACTGGTTTTTCCAATCCAAAGTTTGTGGCAAAAGGAATTCTTGCGATAGAAGCAAAAGCATTTACGAGTCAAGATGAAGCTGGTATTCAGATGCAGCAATTGACTGCACATCTTAAGCAATTTGAATTAGATGCTACTCCATTAATTTTGGTGGTAGATGACAGTGACTTTATGGCTGCAAGTTATAACAATTATTTATGGGCAACTTACACGCGTGCAAATCCTTCGCATGACATCTATGGTGTAGAAAGTTTTGTTGAGCACAAGCATTGGGGATGTAAAGGATCGCTGATCATTGATGCTAGAATAAAACCACATCACGCTCCTCCTTTAATTGAAGATCCGTTGGTTTCAAAACGTGTAGACACTTTGTTTGCAAAAGGTGGAAGCTTGCATGGTATCGTTTGACAAACAGATTTTTAGGGTAATAACAAAAAGAGTGGTCTAAGTTAAACTTAGACCACTCTTTTCTGATAGATGATTCTTCAAAGAAAAAGCCTAATCGTTTTTAAGGCTCACATCCGATTTCTTGGAATCTCTAATTATCCATTTAGCTCGTCAGGAACAATTCCTAACTGACTACTACCACCTCCTTTTACTTTAGAAAGCGTCTTAGTTGTAATAATTTTAGCGGATAAATTTTTTCTAATTTTCTGAATAGATTTCATAATGAATAATGTGAAATGTGTGAAAAATATTGACCTCGGCCAATTGTTAACACACGCCACTATTCAAATAGCGTTCCTCCTGATTTCAGATATCGAGAACTACCGTACCAATAAACATGAGTTATCTATTAGTAATATTTTACATCCATTTTTATG
>CALGLS010000442.1 GCA_937959375.1 uncultured Saprospiraceae bacterium | reverse complement strand
AACTGTTCATTCGCACAATGCGGACGAGTAGCTGTCTCCTGAGCGGAACCCACGAAGGCCAACAAAAATAAAGCGGAAGAAAAAATAAATCGAATCATGATGATATCTTGTTAAGCAGGTTGTCAAAAATTTATCTCTTTAAAATAAAGGTATTCACGATCGAGGGCAAACTTTTAACTTTTGCAGTTTTACATTTTACATTTTACATTTTACATTTTACATTTGGCCCCAGCCCCCTGTTCCGTCTTCCAGCATAACATGACTAAGCAGTCTTCCTCGGTCCACTCCCCACTTGATCCTCAATCACTGTTCCATCTTCACAAAGTGGTGCTAATTCTTTTTGTATAAACTCCTTAACCGCTACTTTAATTTCATCCGGATATAACAAATGAATATTAGGGCCGGCATCCAGACTAAAAAACACTTGTAAACCAGTTTTGTTTCTGAAAGCGCGTATTTTTTCAATCATCGTGATGGTATTCGGGCGCATCAAAATATAAGAAGGTTCAGAAGCCATCATGAGCGCATGTAGTGTGAGTGCTTCGTCTTCTGCTATTTTTCCAAAGGTAGCTACGTCTCCATCTTTTAGAGCTATCAGTAAAGCATCAAAACGATCTTTAGCTTGCTGATAACGCAAATCTGCGTAAACGTTATTTTCCATCAAACCATGACCCGCTCGACTAGAAACACTCTTTTCTGCTTTGCTTACAATCATGATGTCATCATGAAAACTACGAAACACTTGATGCACTTTTTGCTCCCAAGGAATTGCAAATAAATTAGAAGAACTAGCGGCACTTTCGCGCTCACCCCAAATGCCCATAACAGGATATAGTGATCGACAAGCAGACCCAGATCCTAACCTGGCTACGTAAGATGCTTTCTTATAAAATTCATCCTCATCTTGTAAGGTTCCAAAAAGATTTTGCTCAACAGAGCACAAGCATAAAGCAAGTGCTCCCATAGCGGATGCCGATGAGGCAATTCCTGCTGAATGTGGAAATGAGTTAGACGACTTTATCGTCAAATCAAGTTGGTTTAAAAACGGAAATATGTCGATAATACTTGAAAGGAATTTTTCAACTTTCGTTTGAAAGGCAGGATTACTTTCGCCTTCAAAAAAGAAGTTGAGTTGAATGCCTGTCGCATCTGAAGTTCTAACCTTATATGCTAAACTAGTAGAAGTGCGCGCATTATCCAAGGTGAAACTAATGGAAGGATTTCGGGGAAGTTGACGACCGTATTTGCCCCAGTATTTTATGATGGCAATATTGGATGGGCATTGCCAACTGATGTTTCCATTTTGTGCCTTGTCGCTGTCTATTGTAAGTGCTTGGTTTTCGTACTGCTGCATACTTGTATTTTAATTTCGATGATACACAAAGTTACAAAAAAGGTGCATTTCAACTACGCTGAGTGTAGCTGAAGTGCACCTTTTTATAATTCTTCACACGGAGTGAAAGCGGTATTTAGTAAATTCTACTAGTTATCTTCTTTTGAGTTCAACTCAATTTCATCTACTTCATAAGTAAGGTCGTAGTCATCAAGCACAGCATCAAGGATAGGATCTTCTCCAACTTTATAACCTTGCTTAAGCTTGTAACCATAAATTTTACCAAACTCATTCCAGTAACGGGCAGTAAAGCTACCTTTAAGGTCCTTCACTAAACCATAGAACGGTCGATCAAGTTCTTTCTCAATCATCTTTACTAATATTTTCCCTTGTGTACGTGAGAGTTTCTTTAGCGGTGTTTTGAACTCTTTTTTAAGTTCTCTCTGTAGGCGACGAATGTGCTTTTTACGCTTGCGCTTGCTCATACCATTCGTCACAGCTTCCATTTCCTTAAATATACGGATACCTTCTGCGGCATAAGGGTACACCTTTGCAGCATATCGGCGGTATTTCATATAGCGACGGTATTCATCACGGTCATCAAAACTACGTAATGAGGAAATAGACATTTCTCCTAAGTCAGCCACAATAAAGGTGTCTGTTTCAGTAATAATGGCAGTAACGACCTGTCCGTCAATCGTTAATTTCTTTGGCTCGTCGTCTATCTGTCCCCAAAGGGTAGTCGTAGCGAAAAGTCCGCAGAATGTTAGAATTGAGATTATTGCTTTCATATTAAGTTAGTTTATCAAATACATAACCAATTTATGGGAAAATGTATATAGGTGTTGTTATGGCTGTGTTAAGTTAAATTAATAATTGATCCTTTTTCTTAACGTTTGAAGTTCGTTGCTTAGCTTATCGCAAAACGTTAATTTAGATAAAATGTAGGCTTAGTGAGGGATAAAAGGAATCTTCTATTGGTTCTCTATCATCATTTCTTCTATGATGTTTACTACCTCTTCAGACGATTCGTTTCTGAAAACGATACTTTTTTTGAGCAAAAAATCAAGGAAAGATTTATCTGCGTCAAAACCTTTAAATAGACTTGGAACCAAAAGTGAGATGGGATCTTCAATTGGTTTAACTTTTATGATTTGAAAGGCATCCTGATAAAGATTGTATTCTATAATGATGGAAACATCTTCCATGTCAGTAGCGAAACAACTAATAAATAAGGGCGACCGCAAAAATTGACTAGAATCATAGCCATAGATTTCCTTGTCGAAAAGAGGGTACAACCACTGCTTATGCTCTATGCCTTTTGCAGTAAGTAATGCACTTATCTTTTTTAGTTGATTGTAAAGCTGAGAAGATAAGAGTTGATCAAAATTAAGGTCATTATAAGAAGGCCAAGTCTGATTGTCTTCATCAAAATATTCAACATCTCCAATTCGTAGTTTATAATCGAACTTACGATAACCAGGAACCACGTAACCCGGATAATACATTTGGTAATCATGTTTGAGACCATAATCCATTTCTTCCAACATGGTATGGTAGCCTAAACTATACTTGCTATACTCAGGGTCATACATTCCCATGATGCTCGCTAGTGTTTCTTCTCCACGATCAAAGAAACTAACCGCAGCTAAGCGATCACCATCGTAAATAGCAATTTCATAAGTATCGTAAATATTTTGAGTGGATTCACCAAACAGAGAAGCCTTCAATGATTTAGAAACATAGCCTTCAAATCGCTTCTTGTGGATTTTATATAATGCTTCTTTTTCCTTGTCGAAAATCGCTTTTCTGGTAATGACAGTGAACTTTCTACGATTATGTGCAATCAATTTTCGCTGGCTTTTTGAAAACTTAAAGCCATTCAATTGTGCACGAATCCAAAGTGCTGTATATAGGTTATTTTTAAATGACAGAAACCGGCAAGTGAATATCATTTGCCCCATTCTAAACCAACCTCTAGCCAGATAATGATCTAGCTCCTCTGGGAAAATTTCTTCCGGATAATTTATTTCTGTAAACATCTAAAGTTTAAAACTGTGTTGTGTAATTGTATATCCCATTTTTGCGCGAAACCCTGTCGGACGTTAGCCCTGAAT
>CALGLS010000441.1 GCA_937959375.1 uncultured Saprospiraceae bacterium | reverse complement strand
ATCTACTCAAAAAAAATTAAACTCAACATAACAATGAAAAAGCAATCACTTCTCAAGGTCCTACTCTTGGGACTATCCATCTTTATATTTTCTCAATGTGGTGAGGCTCCGAAACCTACTTTCCCAGATGACGGGACGGCTAAGTTTTTTGACGAAAGTCAACAACCATTCTACCATGGAGTTGCTTCTGGTGATCCACTTTATGATCGAGTTATCATCTGGACTCGGCTAACACCAAGGCATCCAGGAATGGTGCAGGTAAGCTGGGAAATGGCGACCGATGAGGCATTCGAAAATATCATAGCTAAGGGATTTGCTAATGCTGAACCTGAGAAGGACTATACTATAAAAGTAGATGTCGCTGGCTTGGAAGCGGATACTTATTATTACTACAAATTTACCACAAAAGGAAAATCGTCAGTGATTGGACGTACTAAGACGGCACCTTCGAATGACACAAAGGAAGTTCAATTAGCGGTGGTAAGTTGTACAAATTATGAGTTTGGTTATTACAATAGTTTTGCGAAAATAGCAGAACGAAATAATTTGGATGCAGTGGTTCACCTTGGAGATTACATTTATGAGTATGCGCCGGGAGGGTATGGTGATACGACGCTTCAGCGCTTCCATATTCCTGCCAAGGAGTTGTTGACTTTGGGAGATTATAGAACGCGTTATGGTCAATATCGATTGGATCAAGATTTCCAAAAGGTACATCAAATGCATCCGTTTGTGATGATTTGGGATGATCATGAAATTAGTAATGATGCGCATGTTTCTGGGGCACAGAATCACACGGAAGATACCGAGGGAGATTACATCAGTCGACGAGAAGCAGCTCGAAAAGCATACTACGAGTGGATGCCGATTCGCGAAAATACGGGTGGGCAACTTTACCGAAAAATTGCGCTTGGAAAGGTGGCTGATTTGATTATGCTTGATGAACGTTTGGCTGGTCGGACTGAACCTTCTGAGAATATGGCTGACGCGAATTACAACGACGAAGATCGTTCTATGCTCGGCAAACAACAATTCGAATGGTGTACCAAAACCTTAGCAGGCTCGCAGGCCAAATGGCGGATCATTGGCAATCAGGTCATCTTTGCAGGATTGGATCAACGAGATATTTTTCCAGAAAAACCTAGAAACATGGATGCTTGGGATGGCTACCCTGCAGAGAAGCAAAAGTTAATTTCCTTTTTTGATGAAAATCAAATTGAAGATATTGTTTTTGTAACGGGCGACACGCATTGTAGTTGGGCTTTTGAAGTTCCTAGGGACATGGCTTCTTACATGAAGAATGGTGGTACGGTGGCTGTAGAATTAGCAACACCTAGTATTACTTCTTCTAACTATGATGAGTATGCTACGATGGATACAGTACAACTTGCACAAGATATTTACATGCAGCGGAATCCGCACTTGAAATATGTGAATTTGCATCAGCATGGTTATCTTTTATTGACAGCTGGATTAGAGGATTTGAAGGCGGAGTGGTTTTATGCGGAGACGGTGAAGGAGCGTGGTGCGGGTGAGAGTCGTGGGGCTGCGGTGCGAGTAGTTGGGGGGAAGATCTTTGAGCTGGAGTGATATTGGGGCGATGCGCCGTAGTAATCTCACCGAACAGCCTAATTCAAAATTCATTATTCAACGATTCATTATTCAAAATTTCCTTCCTTTCATCACAAGTATAATTTTGAATCGTCGAATAATGAATCGTTAAATTTTGAATTATTATCCTGCTTATAGTAAGGAAATCCCTTTCAGGGATTTGGACGCGGGTTGGATAGCTGTACTACTAGTTAGAATATGCTTTTAGTTCACGTTTTTTTGTTTTGGTTTTTCAGGAGGGCGGGGAGTTGGCGGAGGGCGGCTAGGATGCGGTAGTGTTGGCGGGCTTCTTCGGCGGGGGTTCCGAAATATACTTTTCCGGATGGGAGGTTTTTGGAAACGCCGGATTTTGCTAGGACGGTTACTTTGTCTCCAATTACTAAATTTTGAGCGATCCCTACTTGCCCGTAAAGGGTTACTTCGTCGCCTACTATTGTTTTTCCTCCGATGCCTACTTGTGCTGCGAAGATGCAGTTTTTTCCTACTACTACTCCATGGCCGAGATGTACTTGCCCATCTAGCTTTGTTCCTTCACCTACAATGGTATCACCTGATACGCCTTTATTAATTGTGCAGCATGCTCCAACGTCTACATGATTTTCGATGACGACTCTTCCTCCTGATCTCCATTTTTTAAACCCTTCTGGATTGCGCTTAAAATAGAAAGCTTCTGTTCCAATAACGGAGCCAGATTGTATGATTACGTGGTCCCCAATTTGTGTATACTCTGCGATAACAACGTTGGCTTGTATGTGTGTGTATTTGCCGATTCTGACTTGCGGGCCGATCACAACATTGGGTTCAATGATGGCAGAAGGATGGATGATGGCAGTGGGGTGAATGCTTTCTGAAAGCGCTACTCGAGGACGGTGTGCGAGGATTAAACTATTGTAGGCTTCAAAAGGTTGGTCGCAAACGAGAAGGGCTTTACCGGGTGGGCATTCCGTTTCTTCGTTGAGGATAATAATGGTAGCTGCAGAGTTGAGCGATTTGTCGAAATACTTTTGAACATCAACGAAGGTTATATCACCAGATTGTACTTTGTGAATTTCATTGATACCTGTAGCCAATAAGGAATCGTTACCGATTATTTTGGCGTTGATACGGCTGGCGATTTCTTGTATTGGAATGGGTGCTGGGAATTTCATATTGTCTTCGCTATTGGTGTACGACTGAATAATCGTAAAGATAGGAATAAATGTGCTGAGAGGTAAAATAGGAGTGGGGAGAATATTCAAACATCCTCGTTTACTTTTATGGCATTGTGCCTTATATCTTTTACTATTTTCTTTTCTTGTGCAGAGGCACCTGTACCTGTTGCAAAAGCTGAACCTCGACAGCCTGTGCCTCTGTCTTTCCGCAACTCAAATTCTAAAGGAAACCATATTCGCAGACACCATTGAGTGAACATGCTCCGAATAAATTTAATTTCACGTCACAGCTCAGCAATCCCAATTAGCAGAAGATGAAGTTATACTGCGAAGTAAGATTCTAGTTCTTTTAAAGTTGCTTCGGAAGTTTGAATGTCCTTTACGAGTTCGCCTTTTTCTAGTACAACGATTCGTTCACAAACTTCAGTGATGTGACTAAGGTCGTGACTTGAGATTAGAACTGTCTTTTCGTCTGGCAAATTATTGATAATAGTTTTTAAACGAATCTGAGACGTAGGATCTAAATTGGCAAATGGCTCATCCAAAATTACAATTTCAGGATCACCGATAAGAGCTCCGATAGCGCCTACTTTCTTTTGATTCCCTTTGGAAAGATCGCGGATGTATTTTTTATTTCCGAGAATTTCGTCGTTGAAAAAATCGGTATACTGTTGTAAAAATTCGTGGATGTCGGATTTGTTTTTTCCATAAAGGCGACCTGTGAATTCGAAGTACTCTGTTGGTGTTAGAAACTCTAATAAAAACCCTTCGTCAAGGTATGCTCCTGTGAATTGTTTCCACTCTTCTGTCTTAGCTACGTTGAGTCCTTTTGATGTTATCTCGCCGCTGTTGGCACGAATGAGGTCAAGGAGCAAACTAAACAAGGTTGTTTTTCCTGCTCCGTTATTCCCAACTAGACCAATGCTTTCCCCTGCTTTGATTTCTAAATTTGGAACGTTTAAAACTACATTTCCTTGATATGCTTTTTGAATATTATTTATTGAAATCATTTTTTACTTTTTTAGATTTTGAATTCTTGTTGTGTCCTGCAGTTCTTTTTTTTTGGACAAACGATGGTTGCGGGGCAATGTTTAATAAACTTTAAAAGTTCACTAAACATCCGATTCGAATCTACTTCTCATCATTATTGCTTACGGAAATCAGAGGCAATAAAGTGCTTTCTTTCTTCATAATGCGAAACCAAAAAGTCGAGTATTTTTTCTCGAAAGAGAATCCCTAATAAACCAAAGACACCAACTACTAGTAATCCCAAATATGGTTTCCCCATCATTCCAAATGGAAAGTAATACAACAAAATTGGAATGGCTAATATCGGAATCATCACCACATAGTGTGCGGCACCAAAACCTTCCATGTTGAATGCTCCGCCTTTTCCTGGATCAATCTTTTTAGAGTTATAGGCTGCAATGTAAATATACATGAACATGCTCCAACCTACGTTGAATAACATTGCTACTAAGAGTGTGAAGAAAAACCATTTGTTCAAAAACAGATAAGGTATCGTCAGGATAAAAGAGATCACTGTTGTTCCTGCTAAGAGGGTGAATTTAGACTGAATCAATTCCCTCCCAGTTATGTTTCTGGTCAAAATATAATCGAAATGCATACTATGCCACGAGAGTAAAAGCTGCGCATAATTGAAGGCAAATATACCTGTTACAAAAATGCTCATTCCCAACTTTCCTCCCATACTATCCATCATTGGATTTCCTAAAAAGATCAATGGGTAAAGCAAAAAGAAGACAGACAAATAAGCATAGGTTCTGGAGCGTTTTGACCGCCAAAGCATTTTTGCTTCAAGCTGCATCATATCTCCCATTTTGCCAAAACGATTTAGAAATCCAAAATCATAAGTCCCTGCTTCTTGCGTTTTTCTTTCTAAACTAACGGTGTCTAGGTAAACACGCCTTTTGAAAAATCCAAAAATAAACCAATACATACCAGCGAGTAAGGCCACTGGAATCAAAGCTAAAATAGGTTGCTCCACTATTGCACTCATAAAGTTTCCAAATGATTCTGACAAACCTAAATAACCCATCGAATCAACATAATATAAGACTCCCAAAACGGCAAGTGCCACTACAGCCAGCAAGGGTTTTATATCAAAGGTCTTCTTCAAATAAAAACCAATAAAATTGGCAAGCAACACCAAGGAACTAGTCACGGCAAACCAAGCTAAAGCTCCTAAAACTCCAAACTCAGGCATCACCACTTTAAAGAAAAATGGAATGATAACAAGAAATGGTAAGAGGTTGAAAAACGTTGGAACAGATCGCACCAAGATAAAATGAATCAAGGTATTCTTCTTGACTGGCAGCGCCATGTACGGTTGGATATTCAGCACTGGAAATTCTTGCATAAAGAAACGTACAAAAATATCCATCAAAAAGTAATAGATCAGAAACCCATTGAACTTTACAAAAGGGCTTGCATCTGGATATGCTTCCAATAATACTTGGTCAGCAAAAAATCCTAAGATTAAAAAATTGAGTAAGAAATATACGGCCAGAAAACCTATCACTATCTTTTGGCCCACACTATTCCCTAAGAAAGGAGATCGCTTTTTCTGCTTCCAGTTATTAACAAATAATTGTCGAAACATAGATGGTTT
>CALGLS010000440.1 GCA_937959375.1 uncultured Saprospiraceae bacterium | reverse complement strand
TTGTGGTTAACAACCTTTTTGTAAAATTCGATTCCTAAGCCTTTAGTTTTGAAGGGAATTTTTAAGGGGAGAGGGGAGTGGATGGGATTTGTAATACAAAGTTAAGCTAAAAATGAGCGCGGTAAATACCTGTGTATTGGTATTTTTAATATTAGGAAAAAATGGCTTATCAAGGCTGTTATTGGTACTAAAGCCTTGTATTGCTTGACTTATTTGATATTTAATGTCTAGGAGGTCAGTTAAAATAATAAAACCCGTTATGCTTTAAGCATAACGGGTTTACTATTTTTTGAACCTTATGTTGTTTTCTACTTTGAGTCTAATTTTCCACTATTAATAGCTTCTAAGTATTTTTCTACTTCTTTTTTTACGACAGGGGCTAGAAGAACAAGGCCAATCATATTAGGAAAGATCATGGCAAACACCATCGCATCAGAGAAGTCGATAATAGCTCCAAGGCTAGATGCCGCACCGATTACTACGAATAGGCAAAACAAAACCTTATATGATGTATCCGCGGCTTTGGTTTTTCCAAATAAATACTTCCATGCTTGTAATCCGTAGTAGGACCAAGATAGCATACTAGAAAATGCAAACAAGATAACCGCAATAGTAAGAACATAACGGAAACCAGGTATTACAGAATCAAAGGCTGCAGAAGTAAGATTAACTCCACCAATTCTTTCACCATTTATTAAAACTTCTTTGTTGATAACATCTGCATATTCGAATTGCCCAGTTGTATTGAAAATAATGATAACAAGTGCAGTCATTGTACAAACGACTATAGTATCAATAAATGGTTCCAACAAGGCAACGATTCCTTCGGATGCTGGATATTTGGTCTTCACTGCAGAGTGTGCGACAGAGGCAGATCCAACTCCGGCTTCATTAGAAAATGCAGCTCTTTGAAATCCTTGAATCATTACGCCTATAATACCACCTGTTATACCAGCTCCAGTAAATGCACCATTGAATATTTGAGCAATAGCACCTGGAACTGCTCCAGCATTGGAAATCAAGATAACAATAGCTGCTAGTAAATAAATACCAACCATAAAGGGAACAATCTTCTCGGCTACTTTTCCAATTCGTTTGATACCACCAATGATAACAACCCCTACAAGTATGGCTACCACAACGCCAAATCCAAATCCAGCCCAAGTAGAATCAGAACCGATCAAAGAAGTAAACTGAGCTGCAGCTTGATTGGCTTGAAACATATTACCACCACCAAACGACCCACCTACCAGCATAATCGCATAGATAACGGCAAGTACTTTACCAAAACCTGCCATACCTTTTTCTTTCAATCCTTTGGATAAGTAGTACATCGGACCACCATATACTGTTCCATCAGGTCCAATCTCTCGATATTTTACACCAAGTGTACATTCTGTAAATTTGGAAGCCATTCCAAGGAATCCTGCTAGGATCATCCAGAAAGTCGCACCTGGTCCACCAATCGCAATCGCGATGGCTACACCCGCAATATTACCTAAACCAACGGTAGCAGAAAGTGCAGCTGTCAATGCTTGAAATGCAGTAACCTCTCCATGAAGATCCTCCCTTCTAATAGTATCTGGAATATCTCCGTCATTGGTAATTAAGTCATCATCTCCTCCAGATGTTGTATTGTCGTACTTACCTCGTACAACATCTACTGCTAATCCAAAGCGAGTTATATTTGGAAACTTAAAGTAGAAGGTGAAGTAAGTTGCAGCTAGTAACAATACAAATAATACAATTGGAACGTCAAGCCCACCTACGGTGATTGGATAAAAGACAACGCCTGCAATTTTATCTGAGATGGGTTGAACGACGTCATTTATTCTATCATCAATTCCTCTCACTGTCTCCTGTGCAAAGGCAAACAAAGGAACTAGTCCTCCAAGAATAAGGGTTAGTAAAGCTTTTTTTATCATAATAAGTATGAATGTTTTGGTTTTTAATTTTGTCAAAAAGACCAGTCAATTATTGAGTTGTTTAAAAATGGAGGTTGAAATTTCTTGTAGCAGCATGATTATCAGTACAAAGCTTAAATATTTTTTCGTAGCCATAGTTACGGTGAAAATATTTAAGTGAAGTAATGAGGATCAATGATTTACAAGAAAATCATCATTCTATTTTAAAACAACTTCATTGCAAACGAATCGTACAAAAGAGCCATTTACAGTCTGTTAAGGTATTTACTTATTTCTTTTTTTTCAAAGGATCACCCTAAAATCTCAATAGTTTCCAACATTTGACTCTTAAACGCTGTTAAAATTCTTAATTTGGTTCTTTAATTAAAGAACTTGTTCCACAATAACTTCATAATACAACAACCTATGTCTACTACTTCGTCTACTAAAGAATTCCTAAAGGGAGGTGAATTTCTAATAAAAGAGACTTCTGCTCATCAAATGTTCACACCTGAAGACTTTTCTGAGGATCAACGTATGTTGATTGATATGGTGAAAGATTTTATTAATACGCGAATTGTACCGAACAGAGAGAAGATTGAAAGCTTAGATATTGATTTGACTAAGCAACTCTTAAAGGAAACTGGAGAGTTAGGCATTATTGGAATTCCTTTTCCAGAAGAGTATGGTGGATCAGAAATGGATTTTATTACCAATCTTATTCTTTCTGAGTTGATGGCTGAAGCTGGCTCCTTTTCGCTGTCCTTTGGAGCCAATACAGGTATCGGTATGTTGCCCCTCTTGTACTTTGGAACAGCAGAACAGAAACAACAGTATTTACCAGAGCTAGTTGCTGGAGATAAATATGCTGCCTACTGTCTTACGGAGCCAGGTAGTGGTTCTGATGCATTGAATGCAAAAAGCACAGCAGTACTTTCTGATGATGGAGAACATTACATTTTGAATGGTCAGAAGATGTGGATTACCAATGCTGGATTCGCTGATTTGTTTACTGTCTTTGCAAAGATTGATGGCGAAAAGTTTACAGGTTTTCTAGTTGAGCGAAATTGGGAAGGCGTTTCATTAGGAGCTGAAGAAAAGAAATTGGGGATAAAAGGTTCTTCAACTCGTCAAGTGTTTTTTGAAAATGTAAAAGTTCCAGTTGGAAATGTTTTAGGTGCAATCGGTAAAGGCCATAAAATTGCGTTTAATATTTTAAATATTGGTCGTATTAAATTAGCAGCAGGTGCCTTTGGTGGATCTAAGGAAATTTGTTCTTTAGCGATTCAATATGCCAATGAGAGAAAACAATTTGGACAGTCTATCTCGAATTTTGGAGCCATCCAACATAAAATAGCAGAGCAGGCGATCAAAATTTTTGTTAATGAAACGGCTTCTTATCGCTTGGCGCAATGCATTAAATTACAAGAAGAAAAATTGATGGAGGAAGGCCAGTCAATGGGAGATGCACTTTTAGGTGCAGCAGAAGCATACGCAATAGAATGTGCGCTAATGAAAGTACACAGCTCAGAATGTTTAGACTTCGTAGTAGATGAAGGTTTACAAATTTATGGAGGAATGGGATACTCCGAAGAAGGACGGATGGCTGCCTTTTATCGGGATGCAAGAATCAATCGAATTTTTGAAGGAACCAATGAGATAAACAGAATGCTAGCTGTAGACCGGCTCATTAAGTCTGCACTAAAAGGGGAGATCGACTTAATGACTCCTGCTCTAAATGTTCAAAAAGAACTAATGGAGAAAAAAGAAACAACAGTTACTAATGATCAACAAGCTTTTGCTCGTGAGAAGCAAATGATTGAGGGAATGAAAAAAGCATTCCTGATGGTGACTGGCGCTACTGTTCAAAAACTCATGCAACAGCTTAGCACGGAACAAGAAATATTAATGAACCTCTCCGATATGATGGCAGAAATTTATCTCTCCGAATCTGCCTTACTCCGTACAGAAAAAGTAAGTCAACAAAATGATGAGTTAAAGACGCAAATTTATACTGCCATGACTCAAGTGTTTTTGGATGACGCAATTGAACGGTTTGCTATGAACGCTAAGCGAGCAATTACAGGATGGGCTGATGGGGAGCATAAAAAACTATTACTTTATGGTCTTCATAAATTGACTCGTTATGAAGGTATCAATACAAAGCTTGCTCGTCGTAAGATTGCAGCAAGGCTAATTGAGGCTAACAGCTATTGCTTCTAATTGAACATTGTAAACTTTCAACATAGTCTAAAGTGGTTTGTGTGACAGGATAGAATGATTTTATTTGAAAATGATTTTCAAATAAGTTTACTGTATTGGGGTAAAATCGCGATTAAAAGCTAGCTAGAAGTTCTCATTTTTGACTGTTCTTTTTTTCTGTTTTTTTCAGAAAAAAGCTTCCTGTTTTTCAACTACATTTTAATGTAGTTCATGTGATTTGTTGAAAAAGAAGTTAAATTATTTTGATGAAAAAATAGTTTTTTCCCATTAAAAGAAGTGGCTAACTAATTTAGTTTTGTCAAGCTAAATATCTTTGGTCTAACCATTAATATATTTTCATAAAAATGGATGTAAAATATTACTAATAGATAACTCATGTTTATTGGTACGGTAGTTCTCGATATCTGAAATCAGGAGGAACGCTATTTGAATAGTGGCGTGTGTTAACAATTGGCCGAGGTCAATATTTTTCACACAT
>CALGLS010000439.1 GCA_937959375.1 uncultured Saprospiraceae bacterium | reverse complement strand
ATTCTAATTCTAATTCTTACTTCTGAATAATATAATCTGGCGACATCATGATATAATACAAGGCATCGTGAATCGCGTCTTCGTTTTCGTAACTATTTAAATTGTCTTCGTTTGCCTGTATGGTATTGGCAATGATGGCTTTTGTAGAATCGGATAATTGGCCACGACAAAGCAACAAATTGAGTCGATCCAAAAGTCCATCAACTCCTTCATTGATGTAAATCGTCATTTCATCTGAGAGATCTAAAACAGGTTCATCCGCCTCATTGGTTGTCAGGTAACTTCCTGAATCATTGGCTGCAGTTCTATTTTTAAATGGTCTTATTTTAATGGCATTTTCTATTTCATTAATGTAAGTGATCGCCGTTACACTATTTAAAATTTGAAACTCCGGTGAAACTAGGTTTTGCGGACTAACAAATTCATCTTCTGCATAAAAGGGAGAAAAGAAATTAAAAACAGAAGGCGACGCGAGAAAAGATTGTCCCGTTTCTTCGTAGATATCTTTGTTGTCATCAAACCATATTTTGCCAGAAGGAGTCATTAGATCAAAAGCTTTGAATAAACTTATAAAGCGTTCGACTGGCTGAATGAGTTTGCCATTTGAAGGATCATCGATCCATTCACAATCACGTGCTTCTGGATCAAGCAAAATAGCCAACACAACCGCTTTCAAATCTCCTCTCACTCCATCTCCATTATTATTAAAAACGGTTGCTATTCTTTTTACATAAGCAGGAGAAGGATTTGATTTCACTAGATTTTGAATCAATCGCTTACCAATAAACGGCCCTACATTCTGATGGTTGAAAAGTGCATTTATCGTTTGATCCACATCGGCCGTTCCACTTTGTCCTGCAGGAATGGTCACCCCTGGTAGAATATTCTTTTCACCTTTAGAGTGAAAGTCCTCAAACATTTTCATGGGAACTTCTTTGTTGTAACTCCAGGTTCTAAAAAAATCAGTATTAGGAACTCCATCATTATCTTCAGCAACAGCTAGCCCTGTAAAAATTTTAGCCACTTCTGCGATATTATTGATATCATAAGTTGGTACATTTTCTCCATTTGCACCTATAATTGGTGTTCCATCGAGATTCAACAGATGCAAACCAATAGAGAATAATTGCATAATTTCTCTTGCATAATTTTCATCCGGAAAAGTCTTCTCAATGACGTCAGCCTTCTGATTGGTAAAATGACTGAGATAGCGTCCCATCGGATTACTAAAAGTGACATTCGTAAGTATTTCTTTGTAATTACCGAAAGCTCCTTGATAGAAAAAATCGTAATAGGCTGAGTTACTTAAACTTTCTGAATTGAGGCTACTACCATGATAAGGTGACAACACAAATATTTGAGATAGCGCAAAGGCAACTTTCTGTCTCAATACATCTGGCTCCTTTATTACAAAGTCGTAAAAAGCATAAGACAGGTATCGATTAGCATGCAAATCATTGGTAATCAACTGCTGTGTTTCATCGTAAATCTGCTCGTACTTGGTATGAAAAGATTGAACAGGCATTTCGAACTGTTCTTCTAGCCATGCGTTGATACCAATTGCGCTTACATATTCGATGTCTTCATAAGATGCGCCTAGCGCTGCTTGCGACAGAAAACGAGACGCTCCTATTAAGTCTGGTTTAAGTTGTGTTCCTGAAATGGTATAAGCAATAGAATCGTTTTGCTGGTTATTAGACCCACTTACTTGCACACCAATTGTGTTGCCTGCACCTAAATGATCATCATAGAGTTGTGCGAAGCTTGCTTCCACGAAAAGGCATAATAGAAATGTTGCAATTAATCTCAATGTGTGTTCAGACTTTTGTGATAAAAAAATCGATAATAAATGTTGATATGATCAATTTCTTGCAATGGATAGAGCTTGTTGCTTTATCCACTAAAATTGATATAGATAGGATTAGAATAAAATTATACGGGAGGTGTTACTTTAGGTATTCAAACTTTAAGCCAAAAGGTGTTATTTTCAGTTTAGATAATTGAGATGGCAGGTATCGTTGCACTTTTAAAAAATTAGTTAAAAAAATAATTTGTAATTTTTAAATACTAGAATTACTGGCGAATTCATTGAACAATTCGCTTGCTTTAAGTTTGAAAAAATTTGTTTTTTAATTGAAATAGTGCTAGAAAGCGTGGTTAATCTTTTTACAAAAAAACTAATGAAAAATTAGCGCTTTTGAAATAAAAAAAAGGGTGACAAGTGGTTTCATTTGGTAAACGTTTGAAATGAATGGACGTTTACTAAATTTCTGAAGTCTTACGACTACCCACAGAATAAGTTAAGTTCTTTGACATAATGTAAATAAGCGTTAAACTGTGCTCAAAATTAAAATGAGAACACAATATACGAAACGTAAACTCAACGATTTAGAGTTTGGAGATACTCGACTGTTATTAAGATTTGATAAAGTTATCGATAATTTTTCAAATTGCCTTGGAGGTACTATACCTCAAAGTTGTTGTTCAAAAGCAGAGGCAAAGGCGACCTATCGCTTTTTAAAAAATCCTCAAGTAACTTTTGATAAGATGATTCATCATCATCAAAACAGTTATCATTCACAACTCCTAACGTCAAATAGGATTCTTCACATTATGGACACGGTTGAATATGATTTTACATCAAAACGTGCAGCAAATGATTTGGGGCCTATGAATTACCTTAAACGAAGAGGTTTGTATCAACATAATAGTATTCTTCTTAGTGAGAAGGGGGCCCCTTTAGGCTTATTCAATCAAAGTTATATTGTTCGTAAAGACGCAGGTTTTAGCGAAGCAGCTAAACGAAAAAAATTACCTTTTTGTGAAAAAGAAAGCTACCGTTGGTATGAACATTTTGTAAAAGCACAACAGCTATGTAAGACGCATTCAAACTTAGAAGTAATAAGTATTGCAGATAGAGAAGCTGATATAATGGAGCTTTTTCAGGCAAGAACTGAAGAACGAATGCATTTTATTTTTCGTTCAAAGCACAATCGAAAGTTATCAGATGGGGTTAATAATTTATACCCCGTTTTAAAGAATTCAAAGTTAAAAGGAAAATATAATTTAAGAATAACTGACCCCAAAACAAAAAAGAAACGTAAAGCTAAAATTGAAGTAAGATTTTGTCCTGTAGAGATAAAGCTATTCAAGTCTTTACCCGTAAAAAGGAATCTACCTTCGACTCAATTATATGCAGTTGAAGCTAGAGAAGTTAACGCTCCAAAAAACGTTGAAAAACCCGTAAATTGGATCTTTTTAACAACCTTGCAGATCGAGCATTACGAGCAAGCTTTACAAGTAATTAAATACTATACGCTCCGCTGGATAATTGAACGTTTTCATTATTCTATTAAAAGTGGAGGTTCAAAAGTAGAAGAACTTCAACTGACCAAAGCCCATCGTATATTAAATGCCATGACTGCATATAGTATTGCCGCAATGAACGTAACTAAAATTAGGTATTGGGCTGAGCATCATCCTGATCAAAGTGTTTTTGATGTTGGTATTTCTCCAATTGAATACAAAGTCCTTTACAAATACGTGGAGGGTAAGAAATACATCAAGCCAAACGTAAAATACAACGAAGATAAACCTCCAAACATTAGGGAGTTTACAATTATCCTAGGTCAAATTAGTGGATTTGCACCCTCAAAAAGGCAGCCAGTACCAGGAATAAAAATTATCACACGAGCTGTTGATAAATTAAATCAACTCGTTGATGCTTATTTAACATTTTGTCAATGAACTTTTGTTCTATTTATTCTGTGGGGTGT
>CALGLS010000438.1 GCA_937959375.1 uncultured Saprospiraceae bacterium | reverse complement strand
CCATCCTGCAAAATATGCATTTGAAGAAGGAGAAATGGGGTCATCCAATTCTACCAAAGTAACATCAGAAGCTGCGTATGAGGCACGGTGAATTGCCCCTGTGTTAAAATCATTTAATTGTCCATTTCCGTTGCCACCGCTTTGCGATGAACCAGGTTGGCGACAGGTACTGTTTTCAAAATTCCAGTAGGCTACTAATGATGCTGCGTTACCACTGTTGATACCACAGTGATTAGCTGTCATAAAAAATGGCGTACAATCATTATTGACATTGTTTACTAAAAAACCAGTACAGAAGGTTCCTCCTCCTGTTCCGATCACAGCAACAGATCGGATGATGTCACGGTAGCCATCTACGATTTCCCAACCGTCAGCAGCTCCGCATATAACATCTAAATTACAAGAACCAGAAACTGCGCTCATTTGCGAAAAGCCAATATAATCGTGATTGACAGATTTTAATTCGAGTTGTAATTCAGATTGTACTTCTGCAGGTAGTTGCACTTCAATGATGACGTCATCACTATCAATGACTGGTGTCCAAAGTTCTTCATGCTCTTCATTATCCGCAGGGGTAAATGGTCCCATCACTTTATTTTTATTGGCTGCATAAAGGATCAGTGTTCCTCCTTCTGGCATAATAAATTTAGAAAAACCAAAGTTAAGCGATTTGGCTCCAGCCGAATGAACACGGTACCTCCATACTTGGTTGCCGTTATCTGCAGTTTCCCAAACTCCGTGCGTTGAGGTAGAAACTTGCACTTCCATTGTTTCTGCAAATCGAGGAGCGATACCCGGAGCACGTCTGTTTAACTCTGCTTCATACAATGCCTCATTATTTAATGCTGGCATTACCATTTGCGGAACTTCACTAATCGCTTTTAAGCCAGTAGCGATTCGCGCATCCTTCTGTGCAAAAGACAAGATTGGTAGTGTTAATAAAATTACTAGAACGGATAACAAATTTTTCATAAATTTCGATTTAGTGTGCTGAGTACAAATTAAATTATTATGATACGTATCTATTGAAAGAAACGGATTATAAAACAAGCAGATATAAGTCTGCTATTTGAGTTAAAGTTAGGATAGTTTTAGCTCTATTTAGCTTTAGAATAGGAAGATCACATTTGATAAATACGATAAACTTGGACTCCATAAAAGAAGGGCAATATAGACATTCACAAATAGAAAAAGCGCCTGAATGATGACAATTCAAAATGCTTGTCGACACTGAGGCGCTTTTTTCTTTAGAACTTTCTAATTTACGACAAAACGTTATTGAACGTTATTTTAAAATAGAATGATGATTTTCTTGTAATCCATTAATGCTCATTACTTTATTGAAAGAATACAGCATTACTGAATAAAAACTTCCCTTCTTCCCAAAATCCACGGAAAAGTGGGTTGTCTACCATATATACTAATGAGCCTGAACCTATTTTTTCTACACCAAAAACGGTAGTCCCTTTCATTCGTTTGACAACTTTTGAGCCAGCAAATCCGAGGTAGAAAACATCGTCGTCAATATATCCTACGTTCCAAGTATTCTTTAGAAATTGGTAACTCCGACCTGATGTTTTCAAAGAGAAGTAATAATCTGAGAATCCAAACCCGAGTGGATGTGTATTATCCATTTTCAAGCGGAAGATGGCACCTGGCATTTGTTGTGATATGGCGCGACGCTCTTGTCCTGCATATGGAACAAGTCGATCACTTATTTTTGGTTGTTTCTTAGCCGCTTCTTTTTCGCTTGCAGAAGCATAACGTTCTAAGTTAAATCCTGACTTTCCGTCAAATACACTTAAGGCATTTCCAATACTAATAACTCGACCACCTCTTGAAATCCAAGACCGTAACTCTTTCAACTTTTCCTCACTAAATCCGTTGTAATAACCTTCCGGCATTACCAACAAATTGTACTCACTCAACTTCAGCATATTCAATTTTTCTGCTGGCATCAAGGTGATAGGATATTCCAAGGCGTCTTCAAAGTAATGCCAAATTTGACCTGTACTATTTGATGAGGTTTCTTTACCAGAAAGCACTAAAATCTTTGGTGCCTTTACAAGATGTAATGCATCTGCCCCAAAGTCATGACCATAGGTTACATAACCAGTGCTACTTGGAATCACTTCTTGATTTGTTGCTTTT
The DNA here is from genome assembly GCA_937959375.1 of uncultured Saprospiraceae bacterium. Lineage (GTDB taxonomy): Bacteria > Bacteroidota > Bacteroidia > Chitinophagales > Saprospiraceae > CALGLS01. The sequence continues at coordinate 1,501 of CALGLS010000438.1, read as the reverse complement.
GCTGCAGCTTTCACATCTTCATCTAAGTTACCTGTATAGATTCGATTGTCCCCTCTATTGATCACTAAGGTACCAGACTTATATTCACGACCACCAATTGAGAAAGGCTCATGTGCGGTTCTCACGTTGATTCCTTTTTTCAATATTTTACTTAAAAATCGTGCATTATCCATTGACTCCCATGGTGCGATAAAGGCGTAAGCTTTCTTTCTGATGTCAAGATCAGCAACGCTTTCTGCCTTGTAAGCTGCACCTGCATTTACTCTTTGCTTTAAAGCAAAAGCATCTAAACCGTAAGCATGTGGTAGTGACCAAGCTGTAATATCGTAGGTCAAAGAATCTATAAGAAATGGCTCTGGCTCAAATAATACTTTGGTCAAAACCGATTGTGGTTGCCAAATATTTATAACGATGTCATCCTTGTTAATATCAATATTGGTTTCCTTTCCTGTTTTGTAATCATAAGCATTTAGTCCTTTACCACTTTTTCCTGCAATGCCATATTGAATTTTATTTCGATCTAGTAACTTACAAAGCTCTGTGATTTTACCTTGTGAGTTTGAACCTCTAATGACGAAAGATCGGTAATCTCCATCTGGGTTTTCAGAACTGATTTTAAAATACTTTTCAAAATTATCAACGATTCGATCTGCATTTTTTGCCCCCATTTCTACTGTTGAAAGTGAGGTAGTTGTATGGTGTGCAATTCGATCTGCGAGTGTGAGTGTGTCTCCAGTTTCGAGAAGGATTGCTCGACCTGCTAAACCGTGACCTGCTTGCTCGTAAGTCATTCCGATTGCTCCATTAAACGTTGGATAGGTATCACCATAACTTGGATAGAACAAATCAAAAACCTCTTTTGTAAAATAAAACCATCCTTCTTTGTCAAAATATTTAGCGTGATTTTTTCCCACTTTCATTTGAAATTCGGATTGCCAATCGCTGATGTACTGATGGTAAGGTTGCGCTGCAGGAGCGAAGTAATAGGGATCATTATGGCCCATTTCATGAAAATCGACATGTACATGAGGCATCCAATCATGGTATACTTCTAACCGTTGTTGGGATTCTACTTGAGTATGCCAAGCCCAATCTCTATTGAGATCGAACATGTAATGATTCGTTCTTCCTCCAGGCCAAGGTTCGCTATGTTCTCTAGATTCAGGATTGATATTTATGATTGAATTACTTACCGAACGGTTCCAGTGTGTGTAGCGAGAATATCCGTCCGGATTGATACATGGATCAAGAATGACGACGACATCGTTTAACCAAGACTGCACCTCCTTGTTGTCTTTTTGTGCGAGGGCAAAAAGAGTCGCCATGGATGTTTCAGAAGCAGAAGCTTCGTTGCCATGTACGCCATGACTCAGCCAGACGATTGAGATTGGTTTCCCTGATTTTGGAGCTCCTGGGAGTAAGCCTGTTCGTTTGAGATTGTTGGTTCTTATTTCTTCGAGGTTATTTAAATTTTCTGTTGAAGAAATAATAGTATAGATCA
>CALGLS010000437.1 GCA_937959375.1 uncultured Saprospiraceae bacterium | reverse complement strand
CTGAAGTGTCCATCCCAGCTGTAGAAAAAAGTAAAGACTAGCAACTCCAGTAATAGCAGCGTAAACAAAAATATGCGACTTAAATCGAGCAATCACCTGATAGCGATCTACATCAAAAAACTCACTGAGCCGAGAGATACCAACAATCCGATGTGCCGCATAAAGAAAAAAAGTAGAGGAGAAAATAAAACCAGCTAAAGTAGAATACTGAATAGGATAACCCAGAAAAAGCTGCGTTTGCAAAACCATCGCCAAAGCACATAAAGCAATCCAATAATTGCCATAGAGGAGAAGGTCGATTAGTTTTTTCATGAAAATGAATCGGAGAGTTAAACAACTTCTAACATAAAAATTGCAATCCCAATCAATTTACTCAAACTAAGTTAATTAGTTTTCTGATTTGGATTGCAATTTTTAACTACCTTATTGGATTTTAAAACCAAAGGCACTCACACCTAAAGTCTAATGCATAAGGACACAAAATAAAGCAGCGCCGACTGAGCGAAGTCGAAGTACAGCTTCCTAAAAGTACTTAAAGTTATGTCCCTTCTTAATCTTGCGCAAGGTCTCATAAATCAAATTAATCACACCTTCCACATCATCCTTGTGCGCCATCTCTACAGTCGTGTGCATATAGCGCAAAGGCAATGAAATAAGGGCAGAAGGAACTCCGCCATTCGAATATGCAAAAGCATCCGTATCCGTACCAGTGCCTCTTGATGCAGCCTCACGTTGGATGTCAATCTTATTCTTTTCAGCTGTATCGATAATCAAGTCAAGTAGCTTTCGATGAACCGCAGGCGCGTAGGTAACAGAAGGTCCTTTGCCACATTGTACATCTCCGTGAACTTTTTGATTAACAAGCGGGGTGTGCGTATCATGTGTAACATCCGTGATGATCGCCACATCAGGTTTTATCGTATCAGTAATCATCTGAGCACCACGCAATCCAACTTCCTCTTGTACCGAGTTGACAATGCAAAGTGTATACGGAAGTTTTACTTTATTCTTTTTCAATAGTCGTGCAACCTCTGCTATACAAAAACCACCCATTCGATTGTCAAGTGCACGTCCTACATAGAAATTTTTGTTGAGGGTAATGAACTCATCGTCGAACGTAATAACACAACCCACGTGAATACCCATTTTCAAAACTTCCTTCTTGTCTTTTGCTCCTACGTCAATGAAAATGTTTTCCATCGTTGGAGTTAACTTCGCTTTATCACCTTTACGTGTATGTATCGCAGGCCATCCAAACACTCCTTTTACAATTCCTTTTTTGGTGTGTATGTTAACGCGTTTTGATGGAGCAATCAAATGATCAGAACCACCATTTCGGATAACGGTAATAAAACCATCGTCAGAGATATAATGTACAAACCACGAAATCTCATCCGCATGTCCTTCAATGACAACTGTAAAGTCTTGTCCAGGATTGATGATACCGTAAGCGGTACCGTAGTTGTCGAGTTTCCACTCGTCGATATATGGTTCGAGATAGTCTAGCCACAATTTTTGACCAGAAGATTCAAAGCCAGTTGGAGATGCATTATCCAAATACTCTTTTAGAAATGCTTCAGATTTTTTCGTTATAATACCCATTCTTTTTTCTTGTTTCTAAGAACAGTAAGGCTTTAAGCCTAAAGGTCTATCGGTTTAAAATTGTTCTGTAAAAGAGAACATTATTTTTTAAAGTAGTTAATAGTATTGATCGTAAGTCAACATCCAGATTCTGTTAAAGAATTTGAATTGCTAAGTCGACTGAATAGGAACCCATTCTTGTGGGTGTTGTCTCCATTCTTTTAATAAGTTGAGTTCCTGGGCTTTGATGTAGTTACTGTTGATGGCCTCAGTGAGTAGTGTATCGTAATCGGTAAGTGTTTTGAAAGGGCATTTGGCTGCTTCGAAAGTGCTCGTCGCCTTATCAAATCCGTAGGTAAAAATAGCGAGCACACCTTGTACTTGACAACCTTCAGCTCTAAGTGCGTCTACAGCTTGTACACTGCTACCACCGGTAGAGATTAGGTCTTCAACGACCAAAATCTTTTCACCTCCTTTTATTAAACCTTCGATCAGATTTTGACGGCCATGTGCTTTCGGCTTAGACCGAACATAACAGAATGGCTTGCCCAGTGCATGAGCCAATAAGGCACCATGTGGAATGCCAGCGGTTGCGACACCAGCTACCATATCAAAATCTTCAAAGTCTTTTGAGCGTACGACCATCCCTTCAACGATGCTCTTGCGAACCTCAGGATAGGAGAGTGTGATACGGTTGTCACAATAAATTGGAGAAAGCATTCCTGATGCCCAAGTGAAGGGATTTTGAGGACTAAGCTTTATTGCTTTTATTTCCAATAAATTTTTTGCGATATTGGCTGCGATTTCATTCATGATTCTTCGAATAAATTAAGGCGCAAATGTACAAAATATATATCAATGAGAAGGCACTTTTCCTTATGAAAACGAGTGACTTAGGGCCTGAATGGATGGAGGCAAACAACCAGTTGGTCTCACGTTATCCAAATAATCCTAAATTTTTACTCAGTCATATCGATATGATGGAGAAAACTCAACGATTCGATCGAGTGATTATTCATACAGCTGATTTGGATCTACTTTGGAAAGATTTTAAAAAGCTGCTAAAGGTAATAAAGGCCTCGGGTGGGCTTGTTTACACAAAAAAAGGAAAGGTTTTAGCCATTTACAGACAAGGGTATTGGGATTTGCCTAAAGGTAAAATTGATAAAGGTGAAAAGAAACGAGCTGCTGGATTGAGAGAAGTTATGGAAGAAACGGGGATTCAGAGTCTTGAAATAGATTCTAAGTTGCTGACAACCTATCACTTATACAAGGACAGTCGTTATGGTAGAGTTTTGAAGAAAACCTATTGGTACAAAATGAAAGGGGAGGAGGAGACCTTAATTCCACAAGCCGAAGAAGACATTGAAAAAGCATTGTGGATGACGCCTAAAGATTTATTAGCCCAAAGGCCAATCTATCAAAACATAATTGATGTAATTCAGGCTTCTGAAGATTAATCTTGCTTGTTTTTTCGGAAAAGACCTATAAATAGTGGTTGATTGACTAAAAAATTACAATTTCAGCAAATAATTTTTCCGAAATTTGATACTGGAAAAAATCTATTGATGAATATTTATAATTGAGTTATAACTTAATAAGCAAATTATGATTTGGTAAAAGGTGAAAACACCCTTATTGTATTCTTTTTTAGGTTTTTTTGAAATTTTTATTCCCGATTTTATAGTAATATATTTAGAAAGTCATTTGAAACACGCTACACTTCTTTTGACAAAAGAACTTACAATTTTCACCGAAACTACTACTAATACTATCTAATTATGACTCGCTTAACTATTGCATTCGTTTTTTGCTTGATGGCTAACTTTCTTTCAGCTCAATCGCTAACAAGCATAGCCTCTACAGAAGAAACGTATGATTTGATTGATGTGAACACGGAAAACTGGTCATTTTACTCTGATGATGATTCCAAACTCTTTTATATTGATTTTGAAAAACTAACGTTTAATGTTTCTGACATCGTTGTTGTTAATGAAAAAGGAGAAGAGGTTTTTTCGGATGATGTACTTAGCCTTCCTGTTGACAGCATTTATGAACTTGATCTAAGTAATTTTGAATCAGGGAAATATAGTGTTGAACTAAGAACATTTACTGGAACGACTAAAAAGGATGTCGTAGTAAAATAAAATTACTTCAGTAAATTGGTTCAAAAAAAGGAGCTTCTGAATATTCAGAAGCTCCTTTTTTTATTGAAGCTGTTTAATGTTTTTGTTTGAGGACAAGCAAAAAGTTAATAGATCGTTTCGTAGCCAAAACTATGGCAACGAGAAAAAGCTGAAGTATTGAGAATCAAACGCTTATCTGTAGGTATGGGAAATAACTTAAACCAACTTCATTGTATTTTCTCTGCCAAGTGTTTTTTTAATTCACTTAATATGGCATCTATGTCATAGTGACCGCCATAAATCGGATGAGCCTTCCCCGTGTATTCTTCAATTAACAAAAATTGAGTGCTATCTGTCTTTCCCTCCACGGGAACGTTGACATAAGAAGCATCTTTTATATTTGTAAACTTACAACTACCAAAAGGTGTCGTAATACTTGTGTCAGTAATTATGACTTTGTCAGCCTCAGTAGAATTTTTAATGGTATAAAAGGCAGAAGATGCAGTGGCAATTACCATCGTAAGAAATAGTAATCCGAAAGGTGATTTAATTCTTTCCACAAAACTCTTTTCAGATTTAAGATAGTAGGCAATTAAAATTACCATACTCAAAACTGCAAGCGCAGTGAATAGTAACACCGTATAGTCCCAACTGTTTTCAGTTGAGGCAAAAGTATAAGTATACTTGTCCATAAAATCCCGATAGTTTTCAACATACAATACTATTGTACATTGAGTCATTTCTTAATACTTAAATTTGGAGTTATTGTGTATTTGTAAAGATAGCTGATTGACTTACTCAAAACAGGGGCTACCCGTTAAGAGTTGTATAAGTACAAAAGTTAACTCTGACTTATATTTTTATACCCATTTTTGGGGAGGAGTGAAGAATCACTCGTAGGTATTTTGTTTTTAAACTCAGGCTAAATGTAAAACTATTTATTGAATTTTTAGAGTTTCACGAATGTTATAAATAAAGTTGTTTAAAGTTAAAGTTAATAAGTCAAGTTAAGCGCCTTGTTTTGAGTTAAATTGACAGTCATTTAGCATTGATGAATGGACGAAAGTTTATGAGCTGATGCCTCCTAAGTATCTTATAGTCAATGGTTTGAATTCGAAATTAAAGAGTGACCTAAAGTAATTTTAATTAGCTGATATACTCATAAAACAAAAGGCAAATATTCTCATTTTTAGAATATTTGCCTTTTGTTATTCAATCAATTAGAAAACAAAGTAAAAAGTGAATATTAATCATTAATAGTTTGCTTTTGCTGATTAAAAATAAATTCAGTACGTCGATTAACTTTATGATCTGCGTCACTACATTTAACTCCATCTGCACAGTCATTCAATAAAAACGCTTCACCAGCTCCAATGGCAGTAACACGTGTTGATGCAATACCTTGGCTTAGTAGATATTCTTTGACTGCATTTGCTCTCTTTTGAGAAAGATGCTTATTGAATTCTTTTTTACCTCTTGAGTCGGTATGTGAACTAACGGTGATTGCAATACTTGGCGTATTCTTTAGTTGCATTACTATTTCATCAATTGCTTTTTTCGAACTATTAGTCAATTGATACTTATTGAATTCATAGTAGATATTACTTGCAACAAAAGAAGCTGTTGAAGTGACCTCCTTAATTGTTTTTGCAATAGACTTAGGAGCTTCTTTGATCAAATTCGCTGGTATTGCCCGACTTGTAAAGATCTCTTCTGATGACTCCGTTTGAATCGTTGTCGGTGTAGTAATATCTGTTTCAGTTTTTTCAATAACTGCTGCTTCAACCGTTTGAATTGACTCATCTACAATCACACTAGCAATTACAGGTTCTTCGCTACTAATAGATGGAGTAGCAATAGTTTCAATAGCCTCTGGTGTTTCATTTTCTTCTTGGATCGCAATAGCATCTATACTTTCATCAAGGGTACTATTCATTACAATAGCATATTCATCATATTCAATCAAATGCTTCACAGCTACAATTCTTTGAACATGCTCGTATCCATTCTTCTTTATTGAAAGAAAATAATTGCGTTCCGGATTAAGTCCGAACTTATGTCCTTTTTCGGTAGTGGCCAATGGCGATAATTTATCACCAATCATGCTCATTGCATCACTAGAAATTTCGTTAGCGATGATGATCTCATCTTCAATAAAGCCAGTTTGTAATAAGTTGTTATTGATTTCTACCAATGTGATATCTGACTCTTGTAGTGGAATACCAGTTGCTTCGTCAAGAATTAAGATGTTAGCTGCCAATATCTCTGGATCGATTGTAATAGCTTCTTGTTCTATTTGCCATAGATATAGATCATCACCACCTTTTCCTCCAAGTCGATTAGATGAAAAGCAACCTTTATTACCACCTTCCATGGTCATAAATCCAAAATCATCTTTGTTTGAATTGAATGGATTGCCAAAGTTTACTGGGTTAGCCCAAACATACTCCTCAACTGGCTGAGCGTAGTATAAGTCCAAACCTCCAGATCCATTATAACCTGTTGATGAAAATACAAGAATGCCTTCTTCTGTTAGGTTCGGAAATACTTCATCCTCTTTGGTGTTAATTTCAGGTCCCATGTTTTCTGGCTTTTGCCAAATACCATTTTCAAAGAATGAAAGATACAAATCCATTCCTCCATATCCATCAGGTCGTTCAGCAGCAAAGATCAATAAGCTACCATCACTTGAAACGGTAGGATGACAAGCACGATACTCCTCACTAAAAGGCAGATCTTTCGTGTTTTTCCATTCTCCATCTACATAAGTTGAAGAACAAAGTTTTAAATCGTAAAGACCTTCTCTATTTCTATTCTTAGAATTGGTCGTATAGATCATAGAGTTATCATTGTTATAAAATGCGATAGCTCCCTGATGACGCGAATTGTTGATTTTTCCAGGTAACTCGATAGGAGCAAAGAAAAAATTCTCTCCTTCTTCAGCAGTGTAATAAATGTTGGAATTGTAAGTACTGAAAAACTTGCCGAGGAAATGCTTCTTTTTTGGTCGATTAGAAGAAAAAACAAGTCCCTTTTTGTGTGCTGCAGGACTATATTCCAAATATTGAGTATTTAATGAGCTAATGTTTTCAATCTGTATTGCCCCATCATTACCAGCAGGATCTGACTTAACTGCTTCTATTGTGCTGATTAGACGATCAAAATTAGTTTGAGCAATTGTATTGTAAGTGATTGACAAACAAAGGCTTAGTAGGAGAAGTAATCTGGTGGTTTTCATAAACGAAGGTATTATTACAAATTAATATTTTTACTAATACATTTTATACTATTATGTCTTTCATTTGTTTTGATTTCGCAGATTTTTTTTATTTTTACTCCTGTCAATCAAGCGTTTAGAGACTTTGCTGTGATTGACTAATTTTCTTAACGCTTACAAATATTGTTACCTGATGAAAAAAATATTGAATGTATTGCTAATGATGTTGCCTCTGATGCTTTTTGCTCAGGTAGAGGTGCAGGATGATTATTCTTTCGAACTCGATCATGGAGTGGATTGCACAGCAATTAAGTCTCAAGGAAATACTGGAACTTGTTGGAGTTTTGCGACGTCCTCGTTTTTAGAATCAGAGCTGATGAGAATGGGAGCGAAAGATCCTGATTTGTCAGAAATGTGGGTCGTTCGAAATATCTATAAAGACAAAGCGCGTAACTATGTTCTCCGTCAAGGAAAAGCTAATTTTAGTCAAGGCAGTTTGTCACATGATGTGATTGCTGCTGCAAAAAAGCACGGTCTAGTTCCCGAAGCGGCATACTCGGGTTTAACTGAAGATGCAACGAAACACAACCACTCTGAAATGGCTGCAGTACTTAAAGGTATGCTGGATGGTTTGCTTAAGCAAAAAAGATTGAGCAACAAGTGGATGAAAGTTGTAGAGAGCATGTTAGACATTTACCTAGGTGAAGCACCTGAAAAGTTTGAACACAATGGTAAGAAATATGACGCCAAGTCGTATGCTAAAGAATCAGGAATCAATCCAGATGATTACGTTAGCATAACTTCATATACACATCACCCTTTTTACGAGCCATTTATTTTGGAAATTCCGGACAACTATTCTAACGGTTCTTTTTACAATGTTCCAATTGATGAGTTGCTAGACGTTGTGGACAACGCAGTCAAGAAAGGTTACTCAGTAGCTTGGGACGGAGATGTTAGTGAAAAAGGTTTTTCTGCAAAAGAAGGTATGGCCATTTTGCCAGAAGATGAAAAACGCAAAGATCTTTACTCTAAACCAGGTAAAGAAAAGACAGTTACTCAAGCAATGCGTCAAGAAACGTTTGAAAGTTATTCCACTACGGATGACCACCTAATGCATCTTGCTGGTGTAGCTCACGATCAATCAGGTACAAAGTATTACTTGATCAAAAACTCATGGGGAGAAATTAGTGACTACAAAGGTTACCTCTACATGTCGGAACCTTATGCGCGACTTAAGACGGTTGCTGTAATGGTGCACAAAGACGCTATCCCTGAAAAAATTGCTAAGAAGATGTTTAATTAAACAACATTCTAAAACGTCTAAAAAAAATACCTCAATCTGCTATCTAGCTTGATGAATCAAATAGATAAAGTATGTGATCCCGGATCTTGTTTTCAAGCTTCGGGATTTTCTTTTGTCTTATGATTTGAAATGCCTGTGGCATTTTGATTTTGGACACAGATTTAGACGGATGTAGGGGATGGCGGACAGATTTTTTTGTAAGACGTAATCACTTGCAAGTAAATTACTAGAATGATTATAAACACCCGAAAAGCAACTGCGAAAAAAGAAAAGATCCTTCCTCAATCCGTCCTAAGTAACGGGACCAAATTATTTATATATTTCCGGTTTTTAAATAATTTCCTAAGAGATTGACCGAAAGGGAATTAGTGTGGGAATTTTTCAAAACCACCAAAAGGAAATATTTGGTTCTACGTCAAATATAGTGGGTTTCCCTTCTAGCGTATTTTTTAAACACTAAGTTCACTCAGGTCACTAAGCGCGTTATCGCGAAAACCTTAGTGGCCTGAGTGAACTTAGTGTTTAAACTTTGCGATAGTCGGGCTTGCTTTTCGAATAGCGGCATTCCTCTTACTTATTTATCCCTTACCCACTAAATTTAGCCAAGAGTCAAATATTTAAATAATTCCGTTAACCTACTTAATCGCATAAATCAGTGTCTTATCCCCAGTTGCCGTAGGCAACCCACAATTCAACAAATAAACCAGATAGTTCGCCACTTAGTCGTTAATATTCCACCCTTTATCGCAAAAAGTAGATACATGTTAGCGAAAAACTAAATATTGTGAATGTATTCAATAGGGAAGTAAATAACCGAAGAATATTACTTTAGCAAAATTTAATCACGTTTAAAATCATTTATCATGGAAGCTCCAATTGAAAGATCAAGCAACTATTCAGGAACAACATTAGTAAAATTGGTAGGAATCGGCATTGGTGTCGGAACTGTAGCAAGCATTGTTGTAGCAAATGTGGCTGTCGGACTTTTGATGGGATTAACTGCAACGTTTTGGGTAGCAATCATTTGCCGCCGATGCCTTGCATAGCGCAACAGATAATTCAGAATGTAAATAGTATAACCTCTTAAAACAGCATAACCTCAAAATACAAAAAGCGGCGTCTTCACAAGAAGAGCCGCTTTTCGCTTTTTTATTTTAAGAGGAGCTTTAAACAAAGGAATTTTTCAATTTCATTTTACTACAATAAAAGAGCAAATTGAAACTGAAATTACTACTGCCACTTTAACTCCTAAAGATTCCCTTTAAGTACCTCACGCGAAATTACCAATTTTTGAATTTCCGAAGTCCCCTCACCAATTGTACAAAGTTTAGAATCTCTATAAAACTTCTCAACTGGAAACTCCTTTGTATATCCATATCCACCGTGCACCTGTACCGCATCCGTAGCAATCTCCACACAAATCTCAGAAGCATAATATTTAGCAATCGCAGATTCCTTGGTCATCTTCTTACCATTGTTTTTCAGAAAAGCAGCTTGACGCGTTAGCAATTCAGCAGCTTCAATTTTAGTAGCCATGTCAGCTAGTTTGAAACTAATACCTTGGAAATTAGAAATAGGTTGACCAAACTGGTGACGCTCCTTTGCATATTTTACAGAAGCCTCATAACTACCTTTTGCAATCCCTAAAGAAAGCGCAGCAATAGAAATACGACCACCATCTAAAATTTTCATAGATTGGATAAATCCTTCTCCTTCATTACCGAGCATCTGACTTTTGTGTACACGTACATTGTCAAAAACCATTTCCGCAGTTTCTGAAGCGCGCATACCTAGTTTATCTTCTTTCTTACCACCAGAAAAACCTGGTGTACCACGTTCTACAATAAATGCAGTCATACCGTGGCTGTCAAGCAACTCACCAGTTCTTACAATGACAACAGCAACGTCACCAGACTTACCATGAGTAATCCAGTTCTTAGCACCGTTGATCACGTAGTAGTCGCCATCTTTCTCCGCAACACAGGCCATCCGACCTGCATCTGATCCAGTGTTTGACTCAGTCAAGCCCCAAGCACCGATGTGTTGTCCGCTAGCTAGTTTAGGAAGATATTTTTTCTTTTGCTCTTCGTTACCGAAAGCCAATATATGCCCCGTACAAAGTGAGTTGTGTGCAGCTACGGAAAGTCCGATAGAGCTACAAACTTTAGATATCTCAACAATCACAGTGATATACTCTTGATAGCCCAATCCGGATCCACCATATTCTTCAGGTACCAACACGCCTAAGAAGCCATGTTCGCCAAGTTTGTGCATAACATCAACAGGGAAGTGTTGACTCTCATCCCATTTCATCATGTCTGGGCGAATGTGCTTTTCTGCAAAATCACGGGCACTTTCCTGAATGATTTGCAAATTTTCTGAGTTAGCTGTGTGCATACAGTTAAATTAGTTTTTTTGGTAAATAGCTGATTTAAAAACAACTACATGTCGGTTTGTTATCCAGAACAAATCGAATCCTAGGTTAAATTAAAATTATTATCTTTTGGCGATAAGCAATATAAAGTACCTTTCGCTTAAGGTAAATTGGGATTGCAAATATAGTATTTATTGCCTTTTTTATTAGTTCGAAATGGAACATAAAATCAAGGGCATTACTTTATTTTGATTTCTTTTGTTTTTGCTGTGAAATAAGCGATTATTCGCTATTTCTATACGAGAATTTGAACAAAAGGTTGGAGAATTCAAGTTATGTTATAACATCTATTTTTAAGAAGTTGTTTAATGTTTCTCTTCTTACTTCGAAAAGTCTGTGCCTTTCTTCTAGCTTTTGCTAATTTTACGGAAATTCAGATTGAAGATATTTTTTAAGCATCTTCGATACGATCTGAGCGAATAAAAAAGAAGTTGTTTAAATACCTAAAAGAATGAACGTTATAAGTTTGCAAAATAAAACAAGTGCCGAAAAAGGAAAAGTAGAGATTTTTTGGTTTGAGAATAAAAATATTGGTTTGAAGAAAACTCTTTTTCATAGAATCACTATTCCATTGAGACCCTTTGGTTCAGGTCTTGAAAGTGAGACCAAGCCCGTTAAAACTAAAATAGTAGCTGACTGGTTGGAGCTCAATCTTAAAGATCCTTTAGATTTAGATAAACTAATTTTAAGGTCATCCATAGAAGATGATCGGGATATTTCTATTTACCTTGGAGGAAAACATAATCCATGTGATATTAATAAAATGGCCATCAATAAAATTAGCGATAACCTGTACGAAGTAAAAGGTGAGTTGGCTATTGATTTTGAATTTGAGAAGGTGGCTAAGAACGAGACTTTTAAGTTTAAGACGGAGGTGGAGTTGGTCACGGAGATTGAGGA
>CALGLS010000436.1 GCA_937959375.1 uncultured Saprospiraceae bacterium | reverse complement strand
TTGTTTTAAAATAGAATGATGATTTTCTTGTAAATCATTGATCCTCATTACTTCACTTAAATATTTTCACCGTAGCTATGGCTACGAAAAAATATTTAAGCTTTGTACTGAGAACCAAGCTGCTACAAGAAATTTCAACCTTCATTTTTAAACAACTTCATTAAATCAAAATTCGAAATTCAACGATTCAACGATTCAAAATTTTATATGACGACGGAAAGAATTTGCTCTCAACAGATTCCTATATTGTTGGAAAGTTTCTGTCTTCGGTCTTCGAACTTCCATCTTTCTCAAAAGCTAATTGAGCTGCAGCTAAATCCTCTAAGGCATGTCCCACTGATTTAAAACAAGTAATCTCATCTTCGTTACTTCTGCCATTGTGTTCGTTTTTACACAAGTTAAAAAGATCAGCTTTTATATCCTCTTTCGTAATTAAACCATTTTGAATTGGAATAAACAAATCTCCTGTTTCATCACAAGCGCTTTCAAGGTTGTCCACAAAAATAACAGATTTTTGGATAACATCGTCGTCAGCTTCTCGCATTGTAGGAAGATAAGCACCAACCAAGTCAAGGTGTTGTCCAAGGTTCAGCCATTCGCCTTTTATCAATGGGTCGGCACTCAAGGTGGCAACACTAATGATGTCGGCATGCATGCCCGATTCTATTTTTTCAATTGCTTTTACAGCAAGGATTTCATTGTCGAGTTGCCTTGCGAGTGCTGTTGCTTTCGCAAAATTTCGTCCCCAAATAAATACTTCTTTAATGGCTCGAACAGCGGCATGCGCACGAATTAAATGCGGTGCCAATACGCCAGTACCAACCATCAAAAGAGAGGAACTATTTTTTCTAGAAAGATAACTCGAAGCTAATGCAGAGGCACAGGCCGTTCGTTTTGCGGTAAGCATTGGTGCATCCATTTGTGCAAGTGGTACACCTGTATTTGCGTCAAATAAAGTGTAAGTCCCTTGTATGGCAGGCAAGCCTTGATCTGCATTTTCTGGAGCAACGATGACAAGCTTTACACCAACGTGTGCTCCGCTTTGCCAAGCCGGCATGAGCAACAGCGTATTTGCTTTTTTTGTGTTAGGGTTTTGAAAGTTATAATGATGACGAGCCGGAACAGTATAGTCTGCAGCAAAAGCTTTACGCAAAGCTTCTATTAGTGACTCGTAATCCAATAGTTGGTTTAGTTGTTTACTGGATATGGTTTGCATTCGGTTGTGTTTTCTAGACCCTTCGTGATAATGGCTTGCGTTTTATATCTCAGCTCAGAAATCACTGGCTGTACCAGCGAAGTGCTTACTGATCTTTATGTCTACGTGGAAAACTAAGCTTGTTCAAATCCACCATTCTCCCAAACACCATCCACATGTCGCCAGATACCATTCGGATTTCCATCCTGCAACTCAGCGGGCAAATTAACCTGTGGCCAATTCTGAAAAGCCAAGGGTCGCGCAAAACGCTTGATCGCAGCAGAACCAACAGAAGTAAAACGTCCATCTGTAGAAGCTGGAAACGGCCCGCCGTGATGCATACTGTGGCAAACTTCAACACCAGTAGGAACACCATTGAAAATCAAACGACCTACTTTTTCTTGTAAGACGGAAACCAGTTTTTGATTCGATTGAATATCTGCATCTTCTCCCATGATAGTGGAAGTTAATTGCCCGTGTAGTTTTTTTGCAATAGCAATCAACTCTTCATCATTGCTTGATTTTATAACTAGCGTAAATGGTCCAAATACTTCGCTTTGCAATAGTTCAGCATTCTTTAAGAAGGTAGTCCCATCAACGGAAGCAACTGCAGCACGACCTTTTAAGTCGGTGCCATCACCATCGACCATGCCTTCCATTTTTACTCCAGCAACCTGAGTTACTTTAGATCGAGTTTCGTAATAACCATTGCATACGTTTGAACTCAGCATGGTAGCAGGAGCTGTGCCGTTTATTGCTTCAGCAAGTTCTTTGATAAATTGATTCGCATCTTCGCTTTCTTTGACAAGAATTAGTCCGGGGTTGGTGCAAAACTGACCAACACCTAGGGCAACTGATCCTGCATATTGTGTAGCGAGTGCCTGACTGTTTTTTGCTAAAACAGATGGTAAAATAAATACTGGATTCACGGAGCCCATCTCTGCAAAAACAGGAATAGGTTCTTCGCGTTGTGCGGCAGCATCATAGAGTGCTTTTCCTGCGCGAGCAGAACCAGTAAAAGCTACAGACTTGACTAAGGGGTGTCGAACTAGATTTTGACCTAAGTCAGGACCATAACCATTTAATGATGAAAAAACACCATCAGGCATACCTGTCTTTTGAGCAGCGGTTTGAATGGCAAAAGCGACCAGTGCATTGGTACCCAAATGTGATTCGTGTGCTTTTACAATCACCGGATTGCCGGCTGCTAGAGCAGATGCGGTATCGCCACCTGCAGTTGAAAATGCCAATGGAAAATTACTCGCTGTAAAAACGACAACGGGACCAACAGGAACCAACATTTTTCGAATATCTGCTTTTGGGAATGGCGTACGATCTGGTAGGGCTTTGTCAATACTAGCCTCGACCCAACTGCCTTCTTTGGCCACCTCTGCAAACAAACGAAGTTGCCCAACTGTACGTCCGCGTTCGCCAGTGATTCGGCCTTCTGGCAAACCAGATTCTTTCATCGCACGTTGAATGAGTACGTTTCCTAGTTTGAGAATTTCGTCTGCGATGGCGTTTAAGAAATCAGCTCGTTGTTGCCCACTGCTATGTTTGTAAGTTTCAAAAGCGGTGGTAGCAAGGTTCATTGCTTCATCTAATTCTTCTGATGTAGCTACCGCAAATTGTCCGTCAAGGCGTTCTTGAGTTCCCGGACTTTTTGCCTCCATTAGTTCCTTAGAAAGCGCAGAGTATTTATATCCTAAAATATTTTTTCCGTTTAATTTTAATAGATCGTCCATTGTATGTTTTTTGAAAAAAGAAGAATGATGGTGAAGACCGAAGTCCGAACAGGCTGACCGTTAATTGAATTTGGCATTCGGAACAGGGTCTAAATGTAAAATGTAAAACCGCAAAAGTCCAAATGTAAAAGTTACCCACGAATGACATGCTACGCCAGAAAGGCGCGATTTTCGGATACTTTTACATTTTGACT
>CALGLS010000435.1 GCA_937959375.1 uncultured Saprospiraceae bacterium | reverse complement strand
AAATTTTTCACCTTTTCGTAAATTATTTCCCTAAAAATGGTGTTCTAAACCCAAAAAAGACCGTACAAAGAGAGATTGACAGTAGACTGGAACCTAAACATCTTTTTTATTACCTTTGCAGCTTCCACAAAACAAGAAATTATGTCAGCAGAAATATTCGAAAAAGTAAAGCAAATTATAGCAGAGATTGAGTCTGCAACGCCACAGACTAAAGAAGAGGTAGAGGCCTTCCGTATTCAATATCTGGGAACAAAGAATCAGATAAAGCCACTCATGGGTGAAATGCGTAATATCCCTAATGAAGAGAAGAAGGCATACGGTCAGTTGGTTAACCAAGCAAAGAGTGTAGCTGAGGCAAAATTCAATGCTTTAAAAGAACGTGCGGAATCTGCTGCTGATGAAGCAACGGCTGGTGATATTGACCTCACTGCTCCTGCTGTCGTTGAAGAATTAGGTAGCCGCCACCCTATCAGCGTTACCCAAAATAAAATCATAGATATTTTCGGAAGAATTGGATTCAAGGTTGCGGAAGATCGTGAGATCGAAGACGATTGGCACAACTTCTCTGCCATGAATACGCCAGAAGATCACCCCGCACGTGATATGCAGGATACGTTCTATTTAAAGGACAGTACCTCTATGTTGCTACGAACGCATACCTCATCTGTGCAGGCACGTACCATGAAATATCAAAAACCGCCGATTCGAATTATCGCTCCTGGTCGTGTTTATCGAAATGAAACGATCTCTGCGCGTGCGCATTGTCAATTCCATCAGGTAGAAGGTTTGTACGTTGACGAAAATGTCTCCTTCGCAGATATGAAGCAAACGCTGCTTTATTTTGCACAGGAGATGTATGGTCCACAAACTAAAATTCGTTTACGTCCATCTTATTTCCCATTTACAGAGCCAAGTGCTGAGATGGATGTCTCTTGCTTTATCTGTGATACCAAAGGTTGCAACGTTTGTAAATATACCGGTTGGGTAGAAATCATGGGATGTGGAATGGTGGATCCAAAAGTATTAGAAAACTGTGATATCGATTCTGAAAAATATACTGGATTTGCATTCGGTATGGGAATCGAACGTCAGGCAATGATGTTGTACAAAATCACGGACATTCGACTACTTTTCGAAAACGATGTACGCTTCCTAAAACAATTTACTTCCGCAATTTAAAACCAGTCAGTAAAAACGCGAGAAGCAGTAGTTAAACTGTAATTGCCAATAAAACTGACACTGTCATTCCGTTATGAAACCAAGCATACCAAAAGGTACTCGCGACTTTGCGCCCGAAGAGGTGATCAAAAGAAACTACATCTTTGATACCATTCGACGTACCTTCATAAAATATGGCTACCAACCTTTGGAAACTCCGGTTATGGAAAGCCTTTCTACCCTCACCGGCAAGTACGGTGAAGAAGGAGATAAATTACTTTTTAAAGTTTTGAACAATGGCGACTATCTTGCGAAAGCAGATAAGGCGGCACTAGAAGCAGGTGATTCAAAAAAACTGGTGAGTTCTATTTCGAAACGTGGTTTGCGTTATGATTTAACGGTTCCATTCGCTCGCTTTGTTGTGATGAATCAGAACTTGATTTCCTTCCCGTTTAAGCGTTATCAAATACAACCCGTTTGGCGGGCTGACCGACCACAAAAAGGTCGTTACCAAGAATTCTACCAATGTGATGTAGATGTGGTGGGTTCCGATTCGTTAATGTATGAAGCGGAGTTGGTGCAAATTTACGATGAGGTGTTTGCGGCACTTGGTATAAAAACGGTCATCAAAATCAACAACAGAAAAGTATTGGAAGGAATTGCGGAAGCGGCAGGTATCGCGGATCAATTTATGGACATGACCATGGCGATTGATAAGCTAGATAAAATTGGAATAGAGGGAGTACGCAAAGACTTGTCTGGCCGCGGTATTTCTGATGAAGCTATCGCAACCATTGAATCCGTGTTGGATATAAAGGAATTGGCTCCTTTGAAAGAAATTTTTAAAGACAGTCCCACAGGATTGAAAGGAATTGAAGAACTAGAAGCTTTTCACAATTATTTTGATACCTATACGCCAAGCAATAAAGTGGAGTTTGATATTACACTTGCCAGAGGTTTGAGTTATTATACCGGCTGTATTTTTGAAGTAGCGGTGGATACTTCCGTTGAAGCTCAGAAGGATATTAAAATGGGAAGTATTGGTGGAGGTGGTCGTTATGATGATCTGACTGGTTCTTTTGGTTTGAAAGATGTTTCTGGCGTTGGTGTTTCTTTTGGAGCTGCGCGTATCTATGATGTAATGACAGAGATGGATATTTTTCCAACTAAGTTTGATTCAGGATTGGAGGTATTACTCATTGCTTTTGATGATACAACACACCAACACGCATTCAAATGTTTGAATGAGTTGCGCAAAGCTGGAATCAATTCCGACCTATACCCTTCTCCTGCTAAAATGAAAAAGCAAATGACCTACGCGAATAAACGAGGGGTGCCTTACACGCTTCTAA
Source organism: uncultured Saprospiraceae bacterium (assembly GCA_937959375.1). Lineage (GTDB taxonomy): Bacteria > Bacteroidota > Bacteroidia > Chitinophagales > Saprospiraceae > CALGLS01. The sequence goes on along the minus strand of CALGLS010000435.1, from coordinate 6,588 downwards.
TTGGTAGTGAAGAAATGGAGAGTGGTTTGCTTACGCTAAAAAATATGACAGAAGGAACGCAGGAAAAATTATTACTTGCTGATATCATTAAGAAACTAGCGTAATTGCTCAGTTGGAAATCACTCAAACGTTTTTTTTACCACAAAGAAAACGTAGATGTAAAAAAAAACTTTTGTGTTCTTTTGTTCCTTTTGTGGTTCAAAACCACGTTCAAGTGAAATTACGAAATGCTAAATCGTTTTATTATTCTTTTGTAGATCTCAAACATCTCAAGTAATTTTCCGTATCATCATTCCTAAACAAATCAACAGACTCTTGCCAAAATATTCCAAATTAACGAGCATTCAAAACGACCTGCATAGCGGCGCAACTACCTGCGTTGAACTAGTCGAATATTATCTATCAAATATAGAAGAGAACAAGGCGCTCAATGTTTACATTGAAACATATGAAACGGAAGCTCGTGAAAGAGCAATCGCTCTAGACGCAAAGCTAAAAGAAGGTGTAGAAAAAACGGGTCGCTTATTTGGAATGGTCATTTCTATAAAGGATGTACTCTGTTATGAAGGTCATGAAGTAACAGGGGGCTCGAAAATTCTTACCGGTTTTAAATCACTTTATTCTGCCACTGCAATAGAACGTTTATTGGCAGAAGATGCGATCATCATTGGACGTGTCAACTGCGATGAATTTGCAATGGGTTCAGCGAATGAAAACTCCTACTACGGTCCTACTAAAAATGCACTTGGCGAAAACAAAGTACCAGGTGGTTCCTCAGGTGCCTCCGCTGTTTCCGTACAAACGGACACCTGCTTAGCGGCGATCGGAAGTGATACCGGAGGTTCCGTGCGACAACCCGCTGCCTTTTGTGGAGTGATCGGAATGAAGCCGAGTTATGGACGTATTTCTAGATATGGTTTGTTAGCTTATGCATCTTCATTTGATCAAATAGGAACATTGACGAATAGTGTTGAAGATGCAGCTTTATTGTTAGAGGTAATGGCAGGTGCAGATGAGTTTGACAGTACCGTAAGTCAACAGGTCGTCAAACCATATGCAGATTTAAAAACAGAAACTAAAAAACGAAAGATCGCCTATTTTAAGAATACAATAGAAAGCGATCAGCTGGATAGCACGATACAATCTGCCACCTTTGATTATATCGAAAAATTGAAAGCAGAAGGACATGAGGTAACGGCACTTGATTTCGACTATTTGGATTATCTGATTCCTGCATATTATGTTTTGACAACTGCGGAAGCATCGTCTAATTTGTCTCGTTACGATGGTGTGCGTTTTGGTTATCGATCTGCAGATACTAAGAGCCTTACGGAAACCTATAGGAAGTCACGAACAGAAGGATTTGGAGATGAGGTAAAGCGACGTATTATGTTGGGAACTTTTGTATTGAGTAGTGGTTATTACGATGCTTACTATACGAAGGCACAGAAAGTACGTCGAATGATTGCTGATAGTATTCAAGAAGTATTTAAGAGCCACGATTTTATTGTAATGCCAGTTACACCTGACGTAGCTTGGACGATCGGAGAACACGATGCTGATCCTATTAAAACTTATCTGGCTGACGTTTACACTGTGTTGGCAAATATGGTAGGGATTCCAGCCATTTCCTTTCCTCTAGGACAGAAGGAAGGTATGCCTTTTGGTATTCAAATCATGTCTCCTATCTTTAAAGAAGATCAACTACTTAACTTCGTTTTTACCCAACATCAATAAGCCTTTCTGCTTTTCTAAAACCCAACTTTCAATATAAACTTTCGAGGTAATGAGAAAATTTCTATTGAATCATTACGATCTGAAATGCCTCATTTTAGTAAGTTTCTCGGTCTCAGCTGTCTAGCTTTAGTGAGGTGACTAATATATTTATCAACAGATGGTAATGTTTAATTGGTGGATTACTAGCGATCTATGCATGTGGTTTATTGTGAATTGAAAATTAGCAGTTTTAAGGTATATCATTCTTCTTTTAATGTGACCTATCTTTGTACTAACAAACTACCTACCTCTACAGGCAACACAAAAAAAGATACTATTATATTAAGTTGTCGATTACCAAACAAAATTATGTTCAAAAGCTCCTTTCCCCTTTTTTGTACTACCTAATTACGAAAATCCAGATGGTTTCGTTGATGGGTTTTAAACAATAAACTAAACGGAATGTTTTCTTGTGATTTTGGATTAAACCAAAAAAAGAAAGCGTTACATTTGTTCATTCAAATTGAAAACATGGTTTTATCTAGAACGTATCTGCTTCTTACTATTTTAATGCTTTTTTGCGTGTATGCTAATGCCGCAGCTGTATCTGACTTTGATGTAAAGCCTAGCTACAAAAAAAGTGTTATTGTGGATCGACTTGAAAGTATTGAGAAGTCAGTTGATATGCGATTCAACAAAGATGTTAAGAAATATATTAACGATTATCTCCGCAAAGGAAAAAGGGGAACGGAAATCATTCTTGGTAAATCATCTTTATACTTCCCTGTTTTTGAATACTACCTAGACCTTTACAACTTGCCAGACGACTTGAAATACTTGACCGTAATTGAGTCAGCATTAAATCCAGGAGCAGTTTCAAATAAAGGCGCTGGAGGTTTTTGGCAATTCATCAAATCGACAGGTCGTAAATATGATTTAAAAATCAATGATTACGTTGATGAACGATATGACATTCATAAGGCATCAGAAGCTGCAGCCCGTTTACTGTCTGATTTGTATGATAGCTATGGTGATTGGTCTTTGGTTATCGCGGCCTATAATAGTGGTACCGTTAATGTAAACAGAGCCATTCGCAAAACAGGTAAAAAAGATTTTTGGGCAATCAGAAAACACCTTCCAAAAGAAACACAAGAATATGTCCCAAAATTTATTGCAGCCTCATACGCAATGAACTACTACCACTTCTATGATATTCGACCAGTTTATCTAGATTATAACTTACAGCTAACTGTTGTTACAAAAGTGTACGAACGTTATTCATTCAAACAGCTTGCAAGTGATAGTGGTATCCCAATTGAAATAATTCGAAAACTCAACCCTTCTTACAAGAAACAAGTAATTCCACCTAGCCTCGAAGGGTATAACTTGGTACTGCCTCGCCTAGGCCTAGCTAGCAATTTTGAATACGAACTGATAGGAGCTGCACAATAGATGTTAATTATTTTTATGTTTTGTATTTAGCTGACAGTCAGTAGTATGCATGTTTAATGTATTGAGCTAAGTGCGGGTTAAATATCTGTTAAATGAAGGGATGGAATAGTTATTGTTACAATCAACATTATTGTAATACGTTAAATTTTTAAGGCTAAACAAATACGTTTAGAAGCTATTCCTGAAAACCAATCACCAACTGCACACAAAAAAATGTTACAAAAATTTAACTAAAATTTTTCTTTAACACTTTTACAACTGTTTTCCGTTTTGGAATCATTAAATTTGGAGTTTAAACACTATACGTTTTTATTTCCCACGTTTAATATTTTAGGAAAGAAAATGTTCTGAATGCAATTGTTAATAAACATGAGATTTATCAAGCCAATTAGTACTGCGGTTTTTTTATTTATTATTTCTTTTTCAACACAAGCAAGTGTTGCTACTGAATGTACAAATGAACCCACCCTGTCTTCTACCGATCACATTCCAACTTATACTGAAGCAGAGATTCGTGCACGACTAAATCAGATGACAAATACTGTGGTGCCTCCGCGTTTTACTCGTGTGGTAAAAGGTTATATTGATACCTACACTACCAAGCGACGTGACAAAACAGAAAAGATGTTAGGACGCGTTGATATTTATTTCCCAATGTTTGAGCACTACCTTACTCTACATGGATTGCCTTCTGATTTAAAATACCTTTCTGTTGTTGAATCTGCATTAGATCCCAACGCACTTTCGCGTTCAGGAGCGGTAGGCCTTTGGCAATTTATGCCTCCAACAGGAAAGGAAATGGGATTGCGTATTTCAAGTACGATTGATGATCGTAAAGATCCACATAAATCGACGGAAGCTGCTTTGAAATACTTAGCTAAACAATACAAAAGATTTGGTAGCTGGGAATTAGCATTAGCTGCTTACAATGGAGGACCTGGTCGTGTCAACCGTGCCATCAAAAGAGGACGTAGCAAAAACTTTTGGCGTATTACTAAATACCTACCAAAAGAAACACGTAATTATGTTCCTGCTTTTATTGCAGCAAGTTACATCTCTGAATATCATGACCTACATGGATTAAATCCAGTTCATCCAGAAAGAAATTTGACGCAAACGGCTTTGGCAAAAATTTATGACGAAGTTAGTTTTTTACAACTTGCAGAAATTACTGGAACGCCATACGATGTCATCGTAACTTTAAATCCATCTTACAAAAGATCTTACATACCAAGAAATAGAAAGGGAAATAATCTAGTTTTACCTCGTGAGGCCATGGCGAATTATCTAAATGCTATCGGAAAACCTGATCATAAATTGAATCAGATGATTGCATCTTCTTCTGTTGCAGCGCCAACAAATAGAAGTATGGAAACTGAAAGCCACGCCGTGTCAAGCCACAAGATTGCCGAATATGAAGATTTATATCTAGTAGCTCAACAATATAATTGTAGCGTTGAGGATATTGTTAAATGGAATAAATTAAGTTCTGAGAATGTTCGCCCTGGTCAGCATCTCATGCTTTTCTTAGATAAATATCCTTCTAGATTAATCGCTTATCAACCATTGGTTGGTTTGCCTTTTGTTAGAATCTATCCAGAAAGTGTGGAGAGCGAAGAAGTGGTAGTACCAGCAACGGTGGCTATCCCACAGGTGAAAATAAGTGGTAAGTTCTCTAACCTTATATCGAAAGAACATAGCAAATATGTTTACCACAAAATGAAACGAAGAGAAACACTTTTAGATGTGGCTGAGAAATATCCAAATGTGAGTCTTGGGGATATTATGAAACTTAATGGCTTTAATGAATACTCTAAATTGCGACCTGGTAAGAAGATTAGGATTCGTAAGAAGTAGTAGGAAATGTAAAATGTAAAACCGCAAAAGTTAGAATGTAAAAGTTGCCAGCGAACGTACATATTGTATCTTTTATCTCAACTTTCGGTTACTGTTTTATTTTGAAAATATTCTAAGTATTTATAACAAAAAAGCCGAGCTTTGATTATTCAAAGGCTCGGCTTTTTTGTTGAAGGAGAATCGCTGTGACGATGTTGTCCTCGATTGACGGCTCGCGACTTTCGGCAACTTTTACATTTAATTCCCCTCCCGCAACATCTCCATTCCAATCTCCTCAATACTCCGACAGCCCGCTAAACCCATCGTCAACTCAAACTCCGCCAGTAAATTCAACAAGACATCTCGTACGCCAGCTTCACCCGCCAGTGCCAAACCATAAGCATACGGACGACCAACACATACACCTGTTGCGCCAAGCGCCAAAGCTTTAAAAGCATCTGCGCCAGTGCGAACACCGCTGTCCATCAAAACAGGAATTTGTCCCGCCACAGCAGTTACAATCTCCGGTAACATTTCAATACTAGAAACAGAACCATCAATTTGGCGACCACCATGATTGGAAACCACAATGCCATCCATGCCGTATTCAACCGCCTTACGCGCATCATCCGGATGTAAAATGCCTTTGAGCAAAATAGGCAGGGAAGTATGCTTGCGCAAAAACGAAAGATCGTCCCAGGTCAAAGTCGTACGAGAATAAATATTGACAAATTGTTTGACGGCTTTGCGCGGAATCTGTGTGCGTAAATTTTCAAAAAAACCACCAGGATATCTAGACATTAATTTCACCAAAGAGGAGAGTGTGTCCAATGTTATTTTTGGTTTGACTGGAACGTCATCAGCTTTAGCTGGTTCGCTCAACAAGCGCTGAAAAATAGGATCACTAATATATTGCGCAATGCCTTTTCCTTCCATAAAGGGAAGGTAACCCAAGTCAAGATCACGTTGTCTCCAACCTAACATCGTCGTATCCAAGGTAACCACAATAGCATCACAAGCACAAGCCTCTGCACGACGCACAAAGCTTGCGACCATTTCATTCGACTTACTCCAATAAAGTTGAAACCAACGAGGGCTATCGCCCATTTGTGCAGCTGTTTCTTCCATGGCATAAGAAGCCTGATTAGAAAAGATCATCGGAATGTCGAGTGAGCTAGCAGCACGAGCGGTGGCTAGATCTGCATCTTTATGAAACAATTCTTGCACGCCAATCGGAGAAAGCAAAAAAGGCGAGGGTAGTCGTTTCCCAAAAAGTGAAATAGAAATATCCCTGTCCGAAACGTCTTTGAGCATGCGCGGCAAGATAGACCATTTATGAAAAGCAGAAGTGTTGCGACGAGCGGTAGACTCCTCCCCTGCGCTACCAGCAATGTAGGCGTAGGCTTTGGTGCTTAGCCGTTCCTTTGCTTTTGCTTCAAGCTCAGAAAAATTAAGTGGAATGATCGGAAGTTCGCCGCTTACACCTTTGATGTAAATCTCGCGTTGCCGATCTAGTGGAGAACGTATTTTTGAGGTTTTTTCTTTTTTGTTCATTGAGCAGTTTGCTATGTTGCTTCAATTTAC
>CALGLS010000434.1 GCA_937959375.1 uncultured Saprospiraceae bacterium | reverse complement strand
TCCATGCTACTTCCGTAAGAACCATAAGCATACAAAAGCATAGGTGCCTTGCCGTCAATCTTAGTATCTTTATGATAAACAATAGAAACAGGAACCTGTGCGCCATCACGTGCTTTTACAAAAATACGTTCCGTTTTATAGTTGTCAGAATTAAAGTCACCCACCACTTCTTGTTGCTTGAGTTGCTTCATATCCTTGCTTTTCATATTGTAATCATAAACCGTATTTGGTGTAGACATTGATTGATAACCAATACGCAAAATGTCTGTATCAAATTCTGGATTTACAGAAGTGTAAGCCAAACAAGCATCGTCCTTGAACTTGATATAATGCTCGTCACCGGACCATGGACGTACACGCAATTGTGTAATACCAGCCTTACGTTCTGACAATACTAAGAACTCTTTGAAGACATCCATTCCTTCCAACAAAACATCTTTACGATGTGGAATTACCTCTTTCCAATTTTCTTTTCCAGTTGCATTTTCTGAAGTTTCCATTAAACGGAAATTCTCTGCATCAAGATTGGTTCGGATATAAAACTTATCATCAAAGTGACTAATGCTGTATTCGTGTTCACCAGCTTTGTCACGTGGTTCAAAAACTTTAAACGGTTCGTCTGGTCGATCAGCATTTACCAAACGGACTTCAGAAGTCAAGGTGTGGTATGAACCAATTACGATATACTTATCTGATTTAGTTTTGTAAACATAAGTGCCGAAGGTGTCATCACTTTCGTGAAAAATCTCTACGTCCTTAGAAGCGTCAGTTCCTAATTTGTGTTTGAATATTTTGTAAGAACGAAGTGTTTCATCCTTTACAGAATAGAAAAGTGTTTTGTTGTCATTTGCCCAAACGGCACGTCCTGTTGTATTAGGAATAATATCGCTGAGCATTTCACCTGTTTCCAAGTTTTTGAAACGGATCGTATAAATACGACGACTCAAGGTGTCTTCACCGTAAGACAATAATTTGTTGTTAGGGCTTACACTTAATCCTGCAGCAGAGTAGTAGTCAAAATCGGCAGCTAATTTATTTACGTCAAGCATCACTTCATTCTTTGCATCAAGTGTTCCCTTTTTACGAGAATGAATTGGATACTCCTTTCCATCTTCGTAAGAAGTCAGATACCAATAGCCATTGTCTTTGTATGGAACTGAGGTGTCGTCTTTCTTGATACGCCCTACAATTTCATTGTAAAGTTTATCCTGAAAAGATTCAGTGTGCTTCATTACTTCAGAAGTATAAGTATTTTCAGCTTCTAGATAGCTGATTACTTCTGGATCTTCACGTTGGTTGAGCCAGTAGTAGTTGTCGATACGAGTATCGCCGTGTGTGGTCATTTCCTTCGCAACTTGTTTTGCTTTAGGAGATGTCGCTTTTGCACTATTCATAGTGGTCGAGTTTATTTTAGTGTGAGTGTTTGATTCATTTTGCTCGCAGCCAAAAAATAAGATCATGCTTGAGCAAAGGATAGTTGTTAATAGTTTCTTATGCATAAATACTTTTGTTTAATGGTCGAAGTCTATGTTAACTTCTAGATTTAAATAGGTTTAGACTATTTAGTATTTGAATTTGTTCTTCAATGGGAGGGGAGTATGATTTTACAAATCATTGGTTGTCAAGAAGATCGAATATTTGGAGGTTTAAGCTCCACAAAGAAACAACTTTATAGCAAATTTACGAAAAGAAGCACAATGAGAGGTTAGTTTTGTTGGTTAAAAAGGAGAGGATTTCATTTTGTGTCATGAACTAGCAGAAGAGTGGTAAACTATGCTAATGCAATTGCATTAGTTCACTGTAAGTGCTTACTCATTTGATTGCACCACGTAGTCCGAGCTCAATGACTTCCATATCTTTTACCTCACCAGCGTCGATAGAGAATCGAATGATTGTTTTCATATGATGGAAGCCATGATTGCCACAGGCTCCGGGATTGATATGGAGATGATCGTGTTTTTTGTCACCCATCACTTTTAGGATATGAGAATGACCACAGACAAAAATATCCGTTGGTTCTGCTTGTAAGCCTTCTCTGACCCGCATGTTGTATTTACCTGGATAACCAGCAATATGTGTCATCCAAACGCGCATACCTTCTATCTCAAAGCGATTATTGAGCGGTAGTTGCTGCCGCAGCGCACCTCCATCGATATTTCCATAAACAGCTCGGATGGGTTTGAAAGCTTCTAAGGTGTCATATACTTCTACTTTGCCAATATCACCAGCGTGCCACAGCTCATCGCATTCTTCGAAGTATTCAAAAATCTTTTCGTCTAAAAAACCGTGTGTATCGGATAGTAGGCCGATTCTTGTCATAGTGTTTGTGTTGTCGTTAAACTTCAGATTCAGTTAGTGTTGTAATGGCAATTTTTCTTATATCGTAGAATTGTAAGAGGGGAAAATTGCAATTCCCAATTCTCGTCGTTTCTTAGTTAGTTAACGTTTACCAAACTTTTAGAAGTTTAGCAAACGACTATTACTTGGTGATTGGTTTTTGCTTCACGTTAGAGGGACATTCTAACTCAAATTCAAATTCAAATTCTAATTCTAATTCCCATTCTAATTCAAATTCAAATTCAAATTCAAATTCCCATTCTTACCCATCCAACGTACAATACTTCCCCGAAACCCACTTATCCAAAAAGTCAATTCGATACCAATTGTTGTCACTGATTTCATAAACGGTGATTGGATCGCCTTTCATTTTTACGCCAAGTTTTCGGAAACGACGGTTTGGTCCTGAACGAACGCTAAGACCTTTAGGGTCAGGATCAATGACAGTACCAACAAAAACTTGCTTGAGGTAGTAAGAAGAAACCCAACGTTGCTCCGTACTAATTCGTGACCAGCGACCTTTCTTTTCATAGATAGCAACCTGAGTACTTTTGCGAATGGTACCTGCCCATTTTCTACGAACACTTGGTCCGGTTCGTACATTCAAGGCATTAGCGCGTACTACGATGGCATGCCCGATAGGTTGTTCTGCCTCTTTGCCAAAAACGGTTTTATACTCTGGAAATTCTTTCAATGTTTTTTTAATAAGCGGAATGAATTTCTTTTTTGCAACAGCTATGGTATTCCCTCCAAAAAAATTAGAACCTGGACAAGATTTGGTTGATCGCTTATTATTTTGACCATCAGTCAATCTATTATACGGTGCAAACAAACTGTACCAGTGGTGATATACATTGGTATCTACATTTGGTGTTAAGCCAAATTTCAAATTCAAAACTGCATTGACATGAACAATGGTTTTCTTATGTTCAGCTGTCATCTCATCTTGACCTTTATCAAAATCACCTAGGTGCTCTAAGCAAATGGCGCCTTTATTATTTCCTCTGATTCCAGCAGGTTGTCGTTCGAAAGGACGTCCTCCGACGCCAATCATACCATCACTGAAAGTAGTAACATGTTGACCAATAAAATCCCAACCATTGACATTGCGATGAGAGAAGTCCATGCCTTCTAGTTTCGCAAAGTGATTAAAACCATTGAAGTTATCGTAAGAGGGTAGCCAAGTATGATGGTTTTGGATCATGGTAACCTTACGGTTGATCTTCATGGCCATAATCCAGTTTTTAAATTCTTTGCGGGTCATGAGCGTAAAATCGCCTTTTGTTTTCATTTTGAATGATTTTGAATGTAATTAGTTCAAGGTGGGCTGTCGTTAATGACTGACTGAAATTAAAGTTGTATTGAACCCTTACACATTATTAATTTATTGAGGAATATTCCTAAAAATAGGAAGTATCCGGAAGATAACAAAAATTGTAAGGTTTTTGTGACTGTGCGGAGTTTGTGTGTGTTGAGTTTAGTTTAGAAAATCTTAGTTTTTCTTTCATTATTTAATGCAAAATAGAATAACATCTAGTCTTCTGAAACGCGATATAAAAGCCAATAGGTTAATGAAAATTGTGACATAATTTCGGAGTGATTTTATTATTTATAAACATATATCAATAATGTTATATATCCAATTTTTTTGTCTAAAATCTGTTAAAATGTAAAACTAATTAATGAAATGTAAATCTTGAGTTTGCCTCGAAAACATTGACTTTTTTGAAAGTATAAATAATTTAAAAACAACGAATCGAGAATTCGAAAAAAATAAAAGAAAAAGTGTGTTCTAATGGTTCGGTTTTTGGAATTAGTGTAACAATATTTAAAATTTTAAAAAATCTTTGTTACTATGAGAGTGTTTTACAATGTAATGGTTTTATTGTTACTTTTCGCGCCAGCCATGCAAGCCCAAGTATGTATGGGGTTTGATGGTTTTAGTGGAAATTATGGAGCTGGTAATCCGACCCAATTTGGTCAGGAATTTTATTCGCAAGACGGTATAACTTTATCTGCTACCGGTTTTGTTGATCCCACTGGAAATGTTTCCAATACTGCCTTCTTTTTTGGAGGAACCTTCCTTTATTCAGGATTGTTTACTGCTGCGTCTGGCGTATTCGTTAAAACGAATAATGAAGCGAATCTAATCATCAATACCTTGCCTGCGAGCCAAGTATCATTTGATTATATTGATCGCAACAGTACAATGAACTTTTCAGTAAATGGCCAACCCATTACTGTAATTGACAATTTAATTAATCTTCCTACTGCAATTGCTCCGGGGGTGACCTTATCAATTAGTGAAACAACAATAGGTAATGCATTCATCGGAACCGCAACACTTACAGGATACATTACTGAGGTGATTGTTGGTGGTGATGACATGGGAATTGATGACATTTGTTTTGTAGAGACAGCTGCAGTTTGCCAAATTACTAGTCCTACTGTTACTGCATCTGCATGTGATGTAAACGGTAACTTCTCTGCCGAGATTGATTTCAACTTTTCGGAAGAAGGAGCGAGCGGTTTTACAATAGTTAATGATAGCACGGGAGTTAGTTACGGAACTTTTGCTTATGCCGACCTACCTATTACAATTAATAATTTAGTAGGGGATAACTCAACATTTTACTCTTTCTCTATTTCGGATGTAGACAATCCTAACTGTGTCAATCAAGTTGACCTAGGACTTGTAGACTGTCCAGTTTGTAATATCTCTAATGTAGTAACTAGTCCTGGAGGATGTGTTACGGATCAAATTTATACATTAAATGTAGACTTTGATTATCAAAATAATGCAACAGGATTTTTTGATGTTTTTCTTGATGGTCAATATCTTGAACCTTGGACGTATGCAGAATTACCAATTACGTTGGAATTGACTGCGACTTCTCTAGATCCAATTCTTTTGACTTTCTGTGATCAAGGTAGTACTTCTTGTTGTGAGAGTGTAACTGTTGATCCTTTGAACTGTGGAGCATTTAATTGTTCTATTTCAAACGTAGTTGCATCAACACCTGTTTGTAATCCAATGATGAACGGAAACTTTTCTGTAGATCTAGATTTTGATCATGAGAATACCGGAACTTCATTTACGGTTACTGGAAATGGTATGAACTACGGTACATTCTTCTATGCAGAGTTACCAATTACACTAAACGATATTTGGGGAGATAATTCAACAGTATATCAATTTTTAGTTACAGATACTGATGATTCGAGCTGTTCAGACCAAGTAACAGTAGGGGTAGTGAACTGTCCGCTTCCTTGTGAACTTTTTTCGCCAGTCGCAAATCCACTCCAATGTACTTCGGATACAACATTCAGTATGACCCTTGGTTTTGATTATGATAATGGGAATGACTTTTTTACAATTGTAACAAGTGGAGGTAACTTCATTGGAAATTTTGCTTACACAGACCTACCATTAACGTTAACTGATGTACCAGTGAGTCCGGGACAGTTAACCGAGACATTCGTAGTATGTGATGCTATTGATCCAAGTTGTTGTACTTCAGTAACTTTTGATACGCCTAATTGTGAGCCACCATCATGTGAGCTAAGTAACTTAATGATTGCAACTACTGGTTGTGATGCAAATGGTGATTTTGGAATCGACTTAAACTTTAATCATGCAAACAACGGTTCACAGTTTTCTATGTATGTAAACAGTGCTCCAGTTGGCTCATATCTATATTCAGATCTTCCTTTATCACTTCCTGGATTTTTGGAAGGTGATGGATTGACTGCGTATACTATTATGGTTCAAGATTCTGGAGACCCAACTTGTACAGCTAGTTTTACAGTACAACCAATACTTTGTTCGCCACAAGTTTGTGCTATTTCAAATATAGCTGTTGACCCAATTCAATGTACTTCTGATTCAACTTATAGTCTATTTGTTAACTTTGATTTTGAAAACACTGGTGCAAGTGGATTTAGTGTTTCAACTGCTGAAGGGAATCTTGGAAACTTTAATTATACAGACTTACCTTTGACATTAACTAACTTTCCATCTGCTACTCCTGGAACTACACAGTTTATTTTTATCTGTGATAATACGAATCCTGACTGTTGTCAAGAGTTGACATTCACGGGATTAGATTGTACGCCAGATCCAGTTTGTGAACTTGGAGCTGTTACAGCAGTTGCCTCAACTTGTAATGATTCAACAGGAAACTTCTTTGTTACACTTGATTTTGATTTTGCAAACGCTGCAACATCATTTACAGTAGCAGGGAATGGTGTTATGTACGGAACATTTAACTATGCTGATTTGCCAATTACACTTGGTCCTTTAGTAGGTGATGGTACCACTGATTATGAGTTTATTGTTACGGATTCTGATAGTCCGAATTGTGTAACTGAAACAGGATTAGGTACTATAAATTGTATGCCACTAGATTGTGCGATTTCAAACATTGTTGTTGATCCTGGATCATGTACATCAGATTCAATCTACACTTTAGTAGTTGATTTTGATTATGCAAATGCTGGAACGAATGGCTTTAATGTCTCAACTGGAGGAATGAATTTAGGTAGTTTCAACTATGCTGATTTACCATTAACTTTAGATTTCCCATCTTCTTCAGGATTTATGCAGAATATTTTCATTTGTGATAATGATAACTCAGACTGCTGTCAGGAATTAACATTTATGGGAACAGATTGTTCGCCAAATCCAGTGTGTGAGTTAGGAATGATTACCGCGACAACATCACCATGTGATGATTCAACAGGTAACTTCTTTGTATCACTTGATTTTGATTTTGCGAATACAGCAACAACATTTACAGTAGCAGGAAATGGAATGATGTACGGAACATACAACTACGCTGATCTGCCAATTACACTTGGTCCATTAGCTGGTGATGGTATGACTGATTATGAATTTATCGTTACGGATTCTGATAGTCCAAATTGTGTAAATGAAACAGCGATAGGAATTATTAACTGTTCGACTAATCCAGTATGTGAATTAGGAAATATTACGACAACAACGTCACCATGTGATGACTCTACAGGTACATTCTTCGTATCGCTTGATTTTGATTTTGCGAATACCGCAACAACGTTTACAGTAGCAGGAAATGGAATGATGTACGGAACATACAACTATGCTGATCTACCAATTACTCTTGGTCCATTGGTGGGTGATGGCATGACTGATTATGAATTTTTTGTAAATGATTCGGATAATCCAAATTGTGTTATTGTTGCCGAATTAGGAAGTGTGAACTGTTCGTTGAATTGTGAACTATTTACACCCGTAGTTGATCCAATACAATGTACTTCTGACTCAACGTTTAGTCTATTCATTGATTTTGATTATGCCAATGTATCAGGTACAGGCTTTAATATGTTTGCTGATGGTCAAATGATTGGAAGCTATAATTATACTGACTTACCGTTAGAAATTAATGATTATCCAACATCAGGAACTTCAACGATTACGCTAATGGTTTGTGATGAAGCTGAGCCAAATTGTTGCTCATCTACTACTTTTGAAAGTTTGAACTGTGTTGAAGAATGTAACATCTTCGGTGTCTTTGCTGAAGCACTTAGCTGTGATCAAGGTTTATTCCTTGTTGAGTTAAACTTAGAATACCAAAACCCAGGTCCACTTGGTTTCCAAGTATTTGGTAATGGTACCAACTACGGTAACTATAGCTACAGTGACTTACCAATTACAATTGGTGCATTGGAAGGAGATGGTGTATCTGATTATGAGTTTGTAGTTGTTGATTTAACCAATCAGAATTGTTCAAACTTTACAACAATTCAACCAGTGAACTGCCTTGACCAATGTGTCTTTGACGAGGTTGTTGCAACGGCATTGAACTGTGAGGCAGACGGTGAATTCATGGTACTATTAAGTTTTACTGAAAACAATGTAGGTACTGAGGGATATGCTGTTAGCGGAAACGGAACAGACTACGGCGTATTTGATTATGATACGGATGCTTTAGTTGGACCTTTCGTTGGAGATGGTTCAACTGTGTATGAGTTTACCTTAACAGATATGATGAACGATAGCTGTAGAGGTACAGTAGAATTAACAGCACCACTTTGTGAAGTTGATGCCGTGCAAGATGCATTTAACGGAGCGGTAAAGATTGCTTACAACTTTGTAGGTGAGCAGGTAGTGATTAATATGGAAACTTCATTTGCAGAAACTTCTGAAGTTTATATTTATGATGTAACTGGAAGATTACGCCATACGGTTTCAATTGCTGCTGGTACAACGACAGAAATGATAGATGTAGCTCATTTAGGGACTGGTCTTTTCATCTGCCAATTGCGCAATAGCGAGGGTAGTGTGAGCAAGTCTTTTGTGAATGCTAAATAATACGATTCGTTTTAAACGGTTTGTTTAAGCCGATTTAAAATAGATCAAAGTTTTCCCGAATTTGCCTGGTGGTGAATTCGGGATTTCTTTTTTTTGGAAGTCAAGGATTGAATATGTAGAATACTCTTAATGTGAACTTGAACCATAAAAGGAACAAAAGAAAACAAAAGTTCTAACGCAAAAATACGCAATT
>CALGLS010000433.1 GCA_937959375.1 uncultured Saprospiraceae bacterium | reverse complement strand
AAAACCCGAAGAAACTGATCCTTGCAAGCACGATATTGATTTTGACTTGGGTTGCGGAACAAGGCTGTAATCTCGTGCTTGCTTACGCGCATATCTACCAGGTCAAAAATAGCAACGATGTCGGTATCTTTGAGGTTGAGTGCGATTTTGAGTTTTCTGAAAATGGCGTTATTGCTTAGGTTTTCTTCTGGAGGAATTTGTGGGCCATCTCGTTTGCCACGTTTGTCGTTGATGAATCCGTTGAGGAAAGTAGCGAGTAGTACATCACTAATTTCACGCGCATCGGGATCGTCTTCTTTTTTGAGCCAATCGCTTACTTGCGCGCGTGTAACTTTTGCTTCAGCAAGAGCGAAGAGTTCAATCATCTTTGTATCGTTGAAGTCGAAGGTGTATCGGAGGCGGCGTAGAATGTCGTTGTTTGTCATTGTTTTAATTAAGACGGAAGACCGAAGACGGAAGACCGAAGTGTCCGCGATCGTGTGCTCCACGATTTAGTGAAACTTCCGTCTTCGGTCTTCCGTCTTCTGACTCATCTACTCCATCCGTCGATGATAATTAATTTGTCCAAGGTGATAAGCTAAATGCGTGCTAAGATGCGCTAGAAAAAGTTCCGTTGATATTTCTTCTTTGAAAACATTAATGGGGTATATTTCTGCTAGTGTTTCTTCCTTTAGCGCTTCGAGCGTGCTATCTACTATGGCAATAGTTTTGTCAATTTGTGTTAATAATTCGGTCACTGGGATGTTTTTTTGTGAGAACTCTAAATCCCGTTTTCGGATGTATCCGGAGTTTCCGAGCTGTGCTCCAATGAACCAGTTTAAATTACCAATCAAATGTAAGCAAAGATTTCCAGCTGAGTTGTTTATTTGCTTTTCAACTTTCCACATATTTGCTTCATCCTGATAAGCGGAGATTTCCTTTTTGAGTTTGTCTAGATCTCTTTTGAAAAGTTTGCGTAGGGTGGTGGTTAGCATATTGATTTGATTGTGTTTGTAAATTTAGTTGTTTTTTTGATAGTCTGTCTGCCGGTGAGGCAGAGATTAACAAGATTGTGCGGATTTCTCTTCTATCGTGTTAATCTTGTCGAATGTAATGGCTGAAGGAAAGTTAATAAATTATAAAATAAAGGTTAGAGATGTCAAACAAATATAATTTCTAAAGCTAGTTTGTTTTTTGGAAAAGATTGAAAAGAATAAACTTATATTTGGGCATTCATAAATCAAAATAAAAAATGGAAAGTGATTCGATAATAGCGGTATTAGGTCTGATCTTTGGGATTCTGTCGTTCCTTTTATCCATATTTTTGTTGACCGTAAAGTCAGAAAAGCGGATCAGTAATATATTGATCGCTTCTTTTTTAATGTTGACGGCGATTGATGTGAGTGTATTTTTCTATCACGGTCTCATCGAACTTCCAGCCAGTATTGAAATGCTAAGGATACGTTCTTCCGCTTTCAAGAGTCCTTTGTTGTTTTTGTATATCCTTTCGGTAGTAAAAGATAATTTCAAACTAAAGCCAATTCATCTTTTAAACATCTTGCCTTTTTTGATTGAAATTGTAGTATTACTTCCAAATTTCTTTTTGGTTAGTACTGCAGAACAAAGTATTTATTTAAATAATTATTTTGATCAGCCTGAGGTTAAGTGGATCACAGTTTTTGGATATAGTGTGTCTGTTGTTTATGTACTATTTTATTGTTGGGTTGTCATTCGATATAAGAAGCTGTTGCTAGAAAATTACGCGACCTATGACTCGTTGGTAAATTACCGTTTTTTGAAACAATTAATCATATTTATTATCATTGGTTTTTCAATAACTACATTCAAAGAAGTCATGCTTTTCAATGCAGGAAAAACGACCATAGATAAGGTGCGAATTGTCATGTTGCTTTATGGTATCTTTTTTATTTCTTGGCTGGTGCTAAAAGCTTTGCATGCACCTAAGTTGTTTAGAGGAATTGAAGGTGATGTGCCCTTGGTGAAAGATATGCTTCAAGAGGAAAAAGTAGCTATTAGTATTGTCGAAAATGAGGATGCTGCTGTCGCAAATAAATTAAACGAATTGCAAACCTTTATGCAAAAAGAGGAGCCCTATCTCAATCCATCACTCACCGTTAAGGATCTTTCCAAATTAGTAGGTATTCCCGATAGAGAATTATCCATTCTAGTTAACCACCATCTGGGCCAGCATTTCTTCGATTTCATCAATGAATACCGAATTAAAAAAGCCATGAATATGCTTCGTGCTCCTGAGTATAAACAGCATACTGTCCTCGAAATCTTGTACGAGGTAGGCTTTAATTCCAAATCTCCCTTCAATGCAGCCTTTAAAAAGTTTGCTAAGATGACTCCTACCGCTTATCGCAAAAGTCACTCATAATCAATGACTTGTAAAAAGTAATACCTTTCAATTTTTAAAGTAATACCCTTTTTTCAAAAAGTAATACGCCTTTTTTGAAAGGCCGTACGCATGTTTTTGGATAGATCTTCATATTTGCCTTATCAGACGGAATATGGAAGTCCGAAGGCAGAAGTCCGAACCTGTCTAGCTGCGCTGCCAGATAGAGACCGAAGTTTCCCCCTAGCGTAATTACGATCGCGGGAAACTTCCATCTTCCGTCTAAAAAATAGAAACTATTTTTTCCAATATCTAAAAAACAATCAATGAATTCGATCCAATTAAAGCAAGTGCAATTATTTATTTTAGGACTCCTTTTTCCTACTCTCGTGTTAGGTCAATACGTACTAAGTGGAACCATTCAAGATGGTGGAAATCCAATAGAGTTCGTCAACGTAGTTTTATGGGATTCTACCAATATGGTGAGTGGGACTATAAGTGATGTGGATGGC
>CALGLS010000432.1 GCA_937959375.1 uncultured Saprospiraceae bacterium | reverse complement strand
TTGGAATTTCGTTATCGAAAGATGCAGCTCGATCCTGTATTGACGAGTTAAATGCATTCTTATCTTGAGTTTGTTTATCAAAAAATGTAATATCTAAGACCTTAAAAATAATTCAAAGCATGAAATTCATTTGCAATACCTTCGGCGAAGAACATGAAGAAATGCCCGCAATTGGTTATAAAGTTCCATTCTATTATCATGCTCTAAATGACACAGAGAAAAATGAAATCGCTACATTAACTGCTGACACCTGTGTTGTAAAAGAGCCAGAAAATACTTTCAGATTTATTAGGGGTGTGCTCATTCAAAAAATCAATGATGCTTGCCAAGGTTTAGAATATGGCATGTGGGTATCTCTAAGTGAGAAGAGCTACAATGATTATATCGAAAATTCTGAGAAAGAAGACCATCAAGAAGTTTATTTTGGCTGGCTCAATTGTTTACTTCCTGACTATGAAGAAGAAGAAATGGACAGCATTAAAACGCAAGTCATCACGCAAGGTGCTGGATTACGTCCCATCATAAAGTTGAATGAAAGTCAAGACAACAAGTCAAGATTTGTAGACGATTACTTTTCAGGAATAACAAAAGAAGAGGCTGTTAAGCGCATCAATTTTGCCTTAGGGAAATAAACCATTTCAATAATGAAAAATATCTTAGACGCTCATCTAGCGAATCCTTCTGGTAATGAAAGTACTTTCTTCTCTAAGAAGAATCTTATTCGCTTAATTAAGTTTGAGACCGTTTTCTTTATTTATGTTTTTCTCAATCGGATTGATGCAATAAAGAATATTATGAATGCCGATGATGACTTATGGGGACTTATGTCTTTATTAACACCTTACGATTTCGAAACGGGATGGACTTTTCTGATTATTCTAATGTTAACGACAATAAATTACAACTTTCTTTTTACCCAGATCAGACCTATTTATTGGCCATTAAAAGTAGGAGGCTTACTCAGTCTCATCATTACAACAAACCTGAATCATTGGCAAATCAATTTAAACATTTTTTTAATCATCCTTTTTTACCTTTCTCATAAAACATTCGCTAATTTTAAGGTACAACATGATTTCAAGTTCCCTTGTATTATTGTTGCCATTTTAGTGGCGCTTGTATTTTTATATTTAGATACAGCATTTGTACTTCTATCTTATTAGACATTAGAAAAGTAATCATATTCTGTCAACAAATTACAAAGAATATAGATGCCAAGTCAATATAAAATCATCTCAAATAAACACATTCCCTCTAACAACAAAACGCGCATTAAAACAAATCAATATCAATTCAACATGAAAAGTCCACTACTACTATTTCTAGTTTTTCTTTCTCTAGATTCTTGTATAAATATTGAGGGAGCAGAAACGCCTAGGTTGAAATTAAATCAAACTGAAATCAATAGAGTCACTTTAAATTGTCTTGACAAAACAATTGATTTAAATCAAACTGATATTACATTCTTAATCAAAAAAATAAACTCAGCGAAATATGTGGGACACTACAAAGGCATTGTCAAAAATAGTCTTACCATCTATTCCAATAATCAGGATAGTTCGAACATTCGTTTGGTTGATAATAAATTCAAATGGGATAAGGGAGCTAGTCATACATTTCAATTAGACTTGAAAGAAAACTACTTCAAAGATCTTTGCAATAAAGCAGTTGATAATGAGGCAGAAACAGAAGGCAAATTAAATATTGAAAACCCTGTCAGGACCATTGCTAGAATCTTCAATACATACAACGAGTATCAAGAATCAACCGACTCCGCTGAAAACCTTGACTCACTCCAACAGTCACTAAAAATTTTAGAAACCAGTAAAGTCAGCCAATCTGATCTAACACTAATCATCAATGTTTGGATGTATTACACCGTCACCGATTTCTCGACCGTAAAGTATACCAAGCGAGTATTATTTGCGCACAGAGATCAAAGTATCAAAGCGGTAGAACAACGTATTGCAAATCGAGAAAAATGGGAAACTGAAACAGTTGCGCCTTATTCTGATTTATCAATGTTGTTGGAGGAGTTAAAAAATCCGGAGTGATAAATTTCAAATTATTAGTAAGTAATCAAAATTAACAAAACCTCATTTCAAAATAAAATGGCAAATCAAAAAACAATCCTTCTAACAGTAACTTCATTCGCCCTCATATGCATCATTGCTTGCAACAATCAAATAAATCCAGAAACCAGCGAGCAGACTGTAAGTGAAACAACTCAAACTACAAAACAAAGTATTGATTTGAATCAGTCAATTTCATCAATCACTCTACCTTTTGACTCCACAAAAACCAACCAATTGGTAGATGGCAAAAAAGAAGGGCTTTGGATTAAACATCACGAAAATGGTCAAATAAGATCAGAAGGTTATTACAAAACTGGTTTAAAGACAGGCCTACATAAAGAATGGTCTAGCGATGGATTTTTAGAGCTAGAAGGCATTTACAAAAACGGAAAAGCCAACGGACTTATGAAATGGTTTCATACAGAAGGTCATCTCGCAGCCTATGGAAACATGATAGATAACATACGGCATGGGCG
>CALGLS010000431.1 GCA_937959375.1 uncultured Saprospiraceae bacterium | reverse complement strand
CTTGAAGTCCCATTTTGGAATCACCCATTTCTCCTTCTATTTCTGAACGAGGAACTAAGGCAGCAACAGAATCAATCACAACCATATCAATCGCTCCTGAGCGGATTAGGTTTTCTGTGATCTCAAGTGCCTGCTCACCATTATCTGGTTGAGAGATTAATAAGTTATCGGTATCAACTCCCAGCTTCTCAGCATAGAAGCGATCAAAGGCGTGCTCCGCATCAATGAATGCAGCAATACCACCTGCTTTCTGACATTCAGCAATAGCATGAATTGCAAGTGTTGTCTTTCCTGATGATTCAGGGCCATATATTTCAACGACACGACCTTTTGGTAAACCTCCGATACCAAGTGCTAAGTCGATGCTGAGCGAGCCAGTAGAAATACTCTCTACTTCAACGACTTGTTTTTCACCTAACTTCATAACGACACCTTTGCCATAAGTCTTTTCGAGGTTAGCAACTGTCATTTGGAGGGCTTTGAGTTTAGAGTCTTTATCTTTCGACATGAGTAAAATGTTTTAGCGGTTTTAAGATGCTCACTAAGTCTGTATAATAGTAAGGGGATCTTGTAAGTAAATTGTTATAAAAAAATAAAACAAAAAATTGTTTTGACACCACAAATATAAACGAATTGTTTGTAAAAGCAAAATAACCGAACTTTTTTTTTAAAATTATTTGTTTGATCTTTTGTTTTAAAAGAGCAAAACAATTGCGATGTAAAACTGAAAAAGCCCTTATCAACATAGGTCAATAAGGGCTTTTCAAGACTAAGTAAAATTTATTCTAATGCTGTGGTTCTACCGCTGTCTGTGAAGAATACTTTAAAATATTCTGTATTGCATCTGGAGAAGGGTCAAACTTGGCTTTGGGGAGCTGTTGATAAGCTGTTAAAACTTCCTCGTATGCTTCATGTAGAGACCAGTCAGAGTTCATTGCATCTTGAATTGCCAGAGACTCTGAAACCGTAGTTTCGCTGTAAATGTACTTAATCAATAAATTTGTAGAGATTTTTGACTTCATGAAGACTGTTTTTAATTAATAATACGTGTTCCTTAAATTCACCTATTAAACTAAATGGAATAAACAAATATTGTTTGTAAAGAATTTTTTTTTAAGACCTTCTTAAGATTTAACACAGCTATTCAACACGATACCATTTTTGGCTTCGACCTAAAGCGGAAAAACCTACGTAGCCTCTGACTTTTAGCGTGTTGTTATCTTCTAACCACACACTGCATTTATAAATTTTACCATTTTCAGGATCTAAAATTTTTCCGTAGCTCCAGTAGTCTTTATAGGTTTTTAGTCCCCAGACAATGACCATTTCCATTAAAGGTTGATCTTTTTTATCATCAGGACAGGCACTGCAGGTCGTGTCTTCGGGCTTTTGAAGCAATTTGATGATCTTGCCTTGAAGCTTGCCGTCTTCCGTTTCATATATCTCTATATGGGACTTGGCTTCACCAGTTTTATCATCTATCGTTTTCCAAACGCCTACTGGCGTCGACTGGGCGATAGCGCTGCATACTAGGAACAGCGTGAAGAAAAAAGAAAGAAGTAGATGTCTAATTACCATATCTTATGTTAGTTCGTTTTTTTAAACAATAAAGGATTTGAACAATTTCTATAGCTCAAATTAATCTAATAATGCGCTTTGCCAAAAAATATGAAGGAGTATTCTTATATTTTTTAAAGCACATTGTATTTTAACCTTAGACTTTCAATATACACTAAATCAATTGACTCCACACGAAGTTAACCGATTAAGCTATATCAGTCAAGGTAAAATATGTTAAGCAGTTGGGTTTAACATCTGCTCTACTGCCTTTCATTTGGTAGCAGTATGTTTGTTTTCAAAATCCGAAAAAAGCGTTATGGATATAACGATGGTGAGTTCTTCAATGGTAGTTGCTTGTAATCTTAGCGTTTAATAGTAAAACGGCTTGTCCCTCGATTACTTATGATAAATAACTGCCAATTGAAAAAAATATTTTGCGAGAAAACTTAAAGTTTTTAACGTAAGTTATCTCTCTCTTTGAACGAGGAAAAACCTTACCGTTTTTAACAAAATAGAAAGAGGGAAGCTACTCTAATTAAGTAAAATTCCCTCTTTCTATTAGGTCTTTTATGATTTTGCTTTCAGCTAAAAAGCGAGCGTCGTTTTTTTTTGGTGAAAACCAAAATAAAATTCTACTTATAATCATCCAACAAAGACAATTCCATCTCTATCTTATGGTACCACTCGGTTTGAGCATTTCTATCAAGACTATGTTCGGTATGTCTGTCAAATTCTTTTTGCTCATTGTGCCATATGGTAATAAAGTCATTGATAGCCGTTTCAAACTGAACCTCCTGACCGCAATTAAAAGAATTGTCAGCAAGTAGTTTGCGAAGCTTGCGTGCATACAGCTCTGTAATGTCAAAATGAATTTGTTCGTGAATCAGATGATGTTCCGTGCGAGCTTCCTCTTTTACCCAGGATTCCTGTTTTTCAAAATAAGCTCTTACGTTGTAGTCGATTTTGCCGTCTTTACAGCCTTTGTAGTGTACGATCCCTGATGAGGTCAGGGCCGAAATTTGTTGATTCTCAAATCGAGGTTGACCTTTAAAGTCAGCCCAATCTAGTTTGTAATCTTCTGACCAGTAAATATTGTCAGGAGAATCTTTTCCTGCGCTGAATAGTATTGATAATATACCCAGCATTAGCATAAAGCTAAGATTTTTCTTTTTCATAGTGCGATCCTTTTTACAGCAGACAAGTCATGGGAGAATTGTCGCGCCCGTTAGTAAATAGTTCCTTTTAGGGTTAGCTAAGAACATTCGTTTTGTAAGTAGTTCATTTGTTCAGTTGAACGACTCTCTTTTAGGCGGTGTATCATTTGGTTTGAAGTGGCTTCAAGAAGGCACTTAGAATATAGTATCAGATAATGGTGTGTTTTACTATTCTTCCAGTTCAATCGATGGATCCCATCGCAGTTGCTTGAAATCTTGTACCTTGCTGTCTTCAATTGCTACTCCTTCACTTTCTAATAGCTCTTGCATCATTGTGGGTGAAGGAAAGAAATTTCGGCCACTGAGTTCTCCCTTGCGGTTAACAACTCTGTGGGCGGGTACTCCATTTGATAATAGACTTTTGTTTAATGCCCATCCAACCATTCTCGCCGAACCTAAGTCTAGGTAGTTGGCAATAAGGCCGTAAGTGCTAACTCTACCTCGTGGTATCAATTGGGTTACTTCAAAAACTCTTTCTTTGTAGTTCTTATTTTCCATAAACGGTAATTTATTTTTGTTGGATCAAAATTAATTACTTTTGTGACAACTAATAGCAAAATAAAACTTCTTATTGCTGGCAATTTATTTGGTATTAGTGTAGAATATGCCGTTTGTGAAAAATAAAATTTGTTTAGCTAGAAATAGACAAATATTATGCCTTTGTAATTTGACATCGTAGCTTTGCAAGTAAGTTAATGGATGAAAGTTAAGTGTGTAAGGGGTACAACAGAGCTAAAATGGTAAAAGTTCCATTTGTAGAAATATTATTTTATTATTTTCAATAAAAACAAAATCGAATTGCAGGATATATTAAAAACACGGATTAAAGCAAGTCAAATTACTAATCTGACGGATGCTAGATACTTTGCTGCCCGAGGGGTGAGTTGGTTAGGCTTTCAACTGGATGCTGGAGGAGAAGGACAGGTTTCTCCTCAAATGTTCAGCGCGATTAAAGAATGGGTCGAAGGGCCATTCTTTGTGGGCTACTTTGGTGCATCAACAGCTGCCGAAATTAACGAAAGCGTTGATATACTAAAATTAGATATGATACAAGTGGGATTGTTTTCTGGTTTGGATGATTTAAAGCAAATCAAAACGGTGCCTATTATAAAAGAAATTGTCATACAAGAACCAAGTGATCTAAGCCACCTAGCACAGGAGCTTGAAATCTACAATGAAGTTGTTGATTCTTTTTTGCTGGATTTTGGTAAAAACGGAATCACTTGGGAAGTTCTGCAAGCCCAACCTGAAATGGCAGACTTACTTGCTCAATTTTGCAAGGATTTTCGAATAATACTGAGCATTGTCAGTAAACCAGAGCAGATTGTCGAAATTATTGATAAAATAAATCCGCTCGGTTTTAATTTCGTAGGTGGAGATGAAGAAAAAGTGGGATTTAAATCTTTCGAAGATTTGGATGAAATTTTTGACTTATTAGAAATAGAAGAATAAAAATTGTCGAAAAAGATGGCTAAGCCCATTTGGCCACAAACAAGCTCAACGCGCTTTAGAACAGTTTTTTAACAATTTAATTACTAACGCCCCTAACAATCTTTTAAAAAATGAGTATCAATCTACAAAGACTTTACATCGCAAAATTAATTTTACTTTTTACTATAATGAATACCTCCCAAACAATTAAGGCACAGATAGACTTCACCTATCCACAGACTGAAAAAATTCCAGTTGTCGATGACCTACATGGTTTAAAACTAACCGACAACTACCAATGGCTCGAAGACAAGACCGATCAAAAAGTGATTGATTGGACTCGTGCTCAACATGACTTCACGTTAGCATACTTAAAATCGAGCGGAAAAGAAATGGCTGGGCTTGAAGGAGAAATTGCTGCCTACATCGATCGCGATATTACAGGACCAATTTTTCTTGCCGGTGAACGACAGTTTTTTTACGTAAAGAAAAAAGGTGAACAACAATACAAACTATACACTCGTCTAGGAGATGAAGATGTTTTGGTTTTTGACCCAATGCGAATTGACGAATCAGGTATGTCTGCTATCTCTGGTGTTAACTTTACTAAAGATGGAGATAAGGTAGCTGTTGGTGTACAATATAAAGGTGCAGAAATTAATACCTATCGTATTGTTGATACCAAAACAGGAGAAATTATGGGAGATACCATTTCCGGACTCCGTGGATTTACTTGGACTAAGGATGAGGAACACGCATATATTACTGTTCGAACAAAAGAGATGATCGACAAACAAATTCCTCTTAAAACCTACAAACATAAAATAGG
Organism: uncultured Saprospiraceae bacterium; assembly: GCA_937959375.1. Taxonomy (GTDB): domain Bacteria; phylum Bacteroidota; class Bacteroidia; order Chitinophagales; family Saprospiraceae; genus CALGLS01. Next base: position 807 of record CALGLS010000431.1, on the reverse strand, counting down.
AACCGATCGCAGCAAAGATCAGTTTTTATTTGCACCAGAAGATGCGAAAAACTTTATATCGACCTGGGATACTCGCGAAAGCGACATCTCCTTTATTTCCGAAGGTGACTTTTACTCCAACACCTTAAAGATGCGTCCTGTTGGAACTTTGGACGATCCAACAACAATTTACAGTAGCAAAAAGTATCGTGCCTTCCCAGATGCGCAAGGAGATAAAATTTATTTCTTTACGAATCATGAAGCTCCTAATTTCAAGATTATGGTTACTGATAAAGCTAAGCCTGATTTTGCAAATTGGAAAGACCTCGTTCCTGAAAAGGAAGATATGGTAATCGAAGGTTTTGAAGTAACAAAAGACTATTTAATTGTGCAAGCAAAGAAGGATGTAATCAGTCGGTTGTTTGCTTACACATTGGATGGGGAATTCATCAAAGAAATTAAAGCTCCTGAGGTTGGGAACATTGCAGGATTCTCTTATCACAAAGAATCTAACACGATGTATGTAAACCTTTCGACCTTCACTTCTCCAACAAAAATATTCAAGTTGGATGCCAGTAGTTTGAAGTGGGATCTGTATTTCGAAAGAGAAGTGCCAATCAAAACAGATGACATTGAGGCTTCCATTAAATTTTATGAATCAAAAGACGGTACACGTGTTCCTCTTTTTGTGATGCACAAAAAAGGAATGAAGTTAGACGGGAATAATCCAACCTTATTATATGGTTACGGAGGATTCAATATTGGGATGTCTCCAAGTTTTGTTGGTTTACCAGCGACCTTCATCAATCGTGGTGGTGTGTATGCTAT
>CALGLS010000430.1 GCA_937959375.1 uncultured Saprospiraceae bacterium | reverse complement strand
TTTGATGCGAGTTGGTCAAGTGTCGAAAAGCGAGAAGGGCAGAGTCTTAAGCAACTGAGATCGATAGCTACCATTCAAAGTGTAGGAGCATCGACAAGAATTGAAGGATCGAAACTAACAGATGCAGATGTCGAACGCTTATTGGATCATATTGATGTTAGTAAAATTGAAGACCGCGACTCACAAGAAGTGGTTGGCTATTTCAACGTCCTTGATTTAATTACACAAAGTTTTGAGGACATTGAAATTGCAGAAAGTAATATCAAAAACCTTCATAACCAACTTCTACGAATCAGTAAAAAAGATGATTGGCATCGTGGAGCATACAAGCAACATACCAATGCCGTGGAGGCGAATTTTCCAGACGGAAGTCGACAAATAATTTTCAGAACAACAGACCCCGGTATTGCAACTGAGGATGCCATGAGAGCACTCATCAAATGGTATGCAAACGAAAATGAAGTTCACCCACTTATTAAAGCTGCAGCTTTCGCTTATGACTTTGTAAGTATCCACCCTTTTCAAGATGGTAATGGGAGGTTGACTAGATTATTGACTACACTACTTTTGATGAAGGTGGGATACCAATGGATTCAGTACGTAAGTTTTGAGCATGAAATCGAATCCAACAAAAGAGCCTATTACCAAACGCTTCGCACTTGTCAAGCACAGCGTCCCAACGAAGATATTTCAGAATGGATCAATTTCTTTTTGCAATCACTTATCAATATTCAAAATAAGCTTGCGCAAAAACTGAAAGGTACAGGGATCACAACACAATTATCAAATAAAGAAAAACTGATTTACACATTCATAGAAAATCATCCGGGATGTGCATCTAGTGATTTGTCAATTGGTCTGAATATTCCTAAGCCAACGGTGAAGAAATTATTGGCAAAGTTGGTTGATAAGAATTTAATTGAAAGAAGTGGAAAAGGTCGTGGCACTAGCTATGTGATAAAATAGCACTGTGAAAGCTATTTCGAATTCCGGATTTCAGCCCGTTGGTAACTCTTTAATAAATAACCGTAACATGTCCCTTCAATACCTGACTCGTGTTATCAAACTTAGTCGTATACTTCGCCACAAAAACATAAACGCCAACCTGTACACGAGTGCCATTATGAAATCCATCCCAAGTATCATCTAAGCTAGTTCCAGTAAAAAGACGCTTACCCCAACGATCAAAAATCTGCCACTCAATATCTCTGATAAACAAACCCTTGATCTGAAAGAAATCATTCTTACCATCAAGATTAGGTGTCATCGCATTAGGAGCAAAAATAGTATACTCCGATTTGATACAAACACCAAGCTCATCCTCAGAAACACAATCCCCCTCATTCTCCAAATGTAAAATAACATTATAATTGCCAATCGTATCTGGGAAAGTATGACTAACGTTCTCGCCAAAAACATAAGGAACACGAGGACTACCATCCCCAAAATCCCAGTAACCTCCCGTCGCTCCCACACTAAAATCAATCAACTGAATCGTCGGATCAATAACTGAAATACATTCAGCAGAATTCGGTGAAAGATCAAAGTTGGCAGTAAGTAAATCATAACCAGGTAGATCAACTTCCGTATCTATCGAGCAGCCCGTTTCATTATTAGTCACTTCCACATTATACGACGTTGGATAACTTTGAATCGTGTTTCCTGTTGTCGGTGGTTCGCTATCCCAAACATACGTATAGCTGTTGCCAGGAGAAGCAGTGATTGTTGCAAAAGTACTTTCGTCAAAACAAACTTCCGGACCAGTAGCATAGGATGTTTGAATTTGATCATGAACAAAAATAGTTGTAGTCGCAGTTGCAGGATCGGAACAACCATCTTCCACCGAAACGACATATATTGTTGTACTTGTTGGATCCACAAAATGCGTTTTACCAAAACCTAAACCCTGATTCCAAGTATACGTGTACACACCATTCGAACTACCACCACTCGCATCCGCAGCAATCGTAATCGAATTGCCAAAGCAAATACTGTCTAAAGAAAAGGTAGTACTTGCAACAATAGGAGCACCTACTTCAATAATCACATTCGTTTCACTCAAACACTGACCCGCCCCAATTGAATAACTAATATTGTGAATGCCTTCACCAGCAGTTGCCGGATTGAAAAAGCTAGCAGCTTCACCATCAATCGTCAACTGTCCACCAGCAGGTGACGTCGGAATAAAGATCACCGTATCTTTGTAACAATAGTAATCAGGAATCTCATCGATAACCGCTTCTAAGAATGGCGTAACATTGACAGTCCCTTGTCCAATACAACCAAAGGTACTTTCCAGAAAAATAGTATGCGTACCAACTCCTGCAATCGTTGGATCAAAAACACCATCCGTAGGGTTGACAATACCAGGACCCGACCAAGTTCCAGTTTGACTACCTACTAGATTTACAGGAAATTCTCCTTCGCAAATCGTCAATGGACCAATCGTTGGACTGGCATGTACCACTACGGTCATAAAGTCGGAACAATCGTTTTTATCATAAGTTAGGTTATGTGTTCCGACACCTGCTTGCACAGGGTCAAATTGCCAGATGTTACCTCCCACATTAGACATTCCTGCTCCTGTCCAAACACCACAACAAGGCACATAGTCCATTACATCTCGACTCACTTCAATAGCAGCATCGTACACACAAAAATGGAGGGTGTCTTCCATGAAAATTTCTGTTTGACGGATATAAGCAATTCTTGAATCGACACAACCGTCTACCATATAAAGCAAGGTGTCGTTTGTGAAATTGGGAAGAATAGAAGGGTCATACAATCCCGTAAGTGGATCAACAATACCAGCACCAGACCAAAGACCACCTGCTGGATTCCAATTCCCTCCAACGATGAATGGTACTTCTTCCGGACAGGCCGAAAAGTCCCAAGCGGCGTCAATTGCTTTTATAATCAAATTGATAGAATCGACACATCCATTGATCGTGTATACCAAAATATTGTCACCTTGAACACCTACCTCTGGATCAAACAATCCTGTATCTTCGTCAGTGATTCCTGTTCCTGACCAAGTGCCACCAAATGGCGAAACCGGAATCATAAAAGCAGGAGTAGATTGGCAAATAGAATCAAGCGCAGGCATTTCAATTTCACCAACGTTAATCCATTTGCTACCAGCACAACCATTGGGATGTGTATACGTGACTAGAAAACTTCCAGTGTCAGCAGGAGGGGTAAATAATCCATCTGCTGTAATGTTTGGCCCCGACCAAATTCCACCAACTGGTAAGCCACCAGAAACATTGAAAGGTGCAGCTCCCGGACAAGAGGCATCATCATTACCATCATCCAATGGAGTGAAGTCAATAAATATTTGACTGCTACAACCAGCACCATCGGTGTAGGTTATCGTGTCTTGTAAATATGGAGACAAAGAAGGATCGTAGTAACCACTATCTTGACTGTTGGCGTCAATTCCATTTGCGGACCATGTTCCACCAGTAGGATTTGCAGTTAAGAAAAATGGATCAGCAGATTGACAAATCGTCGTGTCGTTATTAATGATCGTTGGAGCAGCTTGTATTTCTATCAAAATAGTATTGACAGCACTTGCTCCGTTGTCATCCGTAACGGTAACAGTATAGGTGGTGCTTGTATTTGGGCAAACCTCAACATTGGCACTATTAGGTAAACTAGGATTCCAGTTATAATCGTAATCAGATAAGCCACCTCCAGAAGCTTGAACTTCAAGAAAGGTACAGGCGCCTTCGCAAATTGGATTGGCATCTGCACTCACAGTTACAGTAAGTGGACAATCTACAACAGAAAAATTTTGTATAGAAACTAAAGGCGTCGCTTCAGTACAAGGGTCTTCATACACAGTGGTATAGGTAACAACATAATCGCCACTTGAAGTAATCGGATTGTCCAAGTTTAAAACAACGGTAGTAGCTGTTCCACCAGAGCAAGGTGATGGCGTAGCTGAAATGACATTTGGAGATTGTGGACCTATAATTTCAAAAGCAGTCGCTGTGATTTCGTTACAAGGAATTGGTTCTGCAAAAGTGATGGTCATTGTGTTTGATTCACAAGGAATCGTACCAATCGTTTCAATAGGTACTGGATCTGGAATTGGCGGTTCAACGCACCAACTGGCATACCAGCCGGTACAAGTTACACTAGGATCGCTAATGAAATTGACCGTCAAACAACCACTGGTTGCAGTGATCGGAGGAGGTTCTACTTCACCAGTATAAACAGGTCCAATTTGATTAGACAAGGTATCTGGGCCATCATAGAAACGCATGTAATCGAAATCAAGTTCCGTACAAAACGAAGTAAAGTTCAGCGTGATTTCAGGAACTCCAGGAATGCAAATAGAGAAGGTGAAGTTTTCGTTGTGATCATAGTTGCCTCCGACATCTCCATTCTCACTATCTATCAGAAAACCTTTACAGTCATCTACTACAAGGTTGTCCATATTGTATGTCGGTTGGGCATAAGCAAACAAGCCGAGCAAACTAAATAAAAATATAAGTGTACAAATTCTCTTCATGATTATTTTAAGGGGTTCGCTATTTTACAATTGTAATAGTCTCTGTTTCGATGACATTACTTTTGTTGCCATTTCGGTCTAGCATATATATGGTGAATGTGACAAACTCTGAGTCAGCATTTCCTAAAATAAAAGTACTCGCCAATTCTATAGTCAAATTTCCTGTGATTGAAATCTGTTCACCAACAGGAGCAAGTGGTTGAACGTAAAAGGCATCTTCATTTTGTAAACGACTATCTTTTACGAAAAGTGAGTTAACATTTGGATCAGGATTACCCAAATCTCCGTCACCATCTTCATAGCGAATTGAGAATGAAATGGATTCCTGAAATTCGACAATTGTATCATTGGAAATGGAGAGCAACTCAATTTTTGGTGTTGTATCAAAACTAAGTTCTTCTGACTCCTTAGTACAGGAGACAGCGAATAAGATGACCAGTAAAAATAATATTCGACGCATTATTCAATTATGGTAAATGAAAAATAATCTTTGATATAATCGGCACCAGCATCAGCAGGAATCTCAATGACAGGATTATCGCCGTCCTTGATTTTTGTTCTGAAATAAATGGTCTCACCTAGTGAGGCATAATCCTGCGGATTGATGGTGATGCTATGATAGTAACTAACCGTATTGCCAAAATATCCAACTTGTTGTTCTGCTGAGTTACTGACTTGTAAGTTTAGAGTCTCTGCATTTTCATAATCATTTTTTTGACTTGAAAACCGAACCGTATTTTCTGTCAAATCCTGTGAACTTGTAGCGTCATCTGAAAAAGCAAAAAAGAGTTCTATGCTATTGACCGTTTCTAATATAGAAATGCTGCTTTGACCATTCCCTGATCGTTCTAACCATACGCCGTTGGCACGAGCCATGGCACCCTCCATTTGCGGAAGCTGATTAGAGGTGTTGGGGCTATTGCCAAAAAGATCTTTTGCACCAGCTTGAATCCAATCGCTGACATTTTGGATGTAAGCATCTGAGTTGTTAGGCCAATCAGAATCGGGTTCAACTGCAAGCGGCATGATCCCCGAGTTATTGTCAATGTCAATAGTTAATCGTGCCATCAGCATTGACTCGTTGACGCTACCAGGCTTGACTCGAACAGCGTATGAACCCTGCGGATCATTTTTGACGATGGGTTGATATACGAGTGTATTGTAAGTACTACTGACGGTTCTAAAATCTGGTTCAAAAGTACCATCGTGACAACCGGAATTAGCACAGGTTGGCCTGAATATATTGGCATGTAAACCTTCAATGCTTGTCGCATCAAGTTGTACAGGAATAGAGTCCTCTGTTACTTCTTCTTCAAACTTATCAAATGGATTCTCATGTTCCTTGCTACAGGAAGTGATCCAAAGACAAATTGTCAAGGATAGGACCATTGATAATATGGTTAATCTGTTTCTCACTATTCTATTTTTTAAATTCGATCAAACAAAGACATCGCTCCCGGGTGTAATAAACCGGCAGACATGACTTCGCTTTTAATTCCTAAAATTTCTGCGATGGTTGGCACTATATCAGCAGCATCCCCTATTGGATTCCCCTGAGAACCGACCATTAAGTTTGCTTCAATTCCAGGGCCAGCCATCATCGTGAAAATTCGACGAGAGTTGGCATCTGAATCGTGATCAAATGCAAACCAATCATTTTGATCTAGCACTGCATTGTGCTCGTAGTTTCGACCATGCTCTGGCATAACAATCATCGCAGTATCGCCAGCCATTTCTGGTATTTGTTCTTGTATGAATTTCCATAAATGTCCTACCGCATGATCTGCTCGATGTAAACTTTGAAGATAGCCTGTATAACTATCGTGACAAACATCAATGGCGCTCATGTTGACAACCGTTAGTTTTGGTTTAAACCATTTGAGTAATTCGGTGGTGTATCCAATTGTTGCGGTATCTTGATTGTCAGTAACTGGAGGAAAAGCAATTTGGTCGTTCTCCAGTTGGTCAAAGACATGTTGTATGAAAGCTTTGATATTTTCTTTTTCTTCTTCGGTGTTATTGAGGTTAGGAATACCACCTCCTTGTGCCATGAAATTTTGATTAAGAAATACGCGCATCTTTTCAATCGGATCTAATTCCTCATCTGGATGATACGTTTTAAATCCATTGAGAAATTCTCCACCCTCCCGTTCGAATGTAACCGTTGGTGCAAAAAAGTTAGCACCGTATTGAGCACCATAATTTGCGTTAGCAGAGTGATTGAGCAATGGGACAGAATTACCTGTACCAGTTCCCATAAACCAAACATCAGTTGCCTTGTAGCCAGCATGTCTCCGTAGGTATTCAAAAATAGTTGGGCGAAGTGGTCGGTCTTGCAAACCTTGTGTAAGGCCATAATGTCCAGACACACTTGTACTTAAACCAGCGTAATGTCCAGTACCTCCAGTGGAGTATCTAACTTCTGGGAACAGGGTGCCTTGTAGTTGAAGCGGTGTTTCTAAAATAGCATCAATTGGTTCGCCTCCCGGTTGACCATCTGCGCTTTCAATACCGTATACAATTTTGAGTTCAGGTGCGTCACCCGTAAGCATGTTGTACATGATGTTGCCCTCGATATCGAGTCCTTGGCTTTCAGCCAAATATCGTTTGAGCATAGACTCTTGTTGGCGTACGCCACCCGCAAAAAGTACGAGTACAACGTGACCTGCTGTTGCCATTCCAGTTTGCGCAAACAAGCGACCAGATGGAAGTAGGTATGGTGCAGCAATAGAAGAGGCTGCCGTGAGTCCAGCTTTTTTTATAAATGATCTTCTTTTCATGGTTTAGTAGAAATAGTATTCGTTAGAAGTTGCAAAAGAAAAATAGATGTGCTCCGGACCAATGTTAGGATGTGATTGGATGAAGTTAACAAAATAGGTTTTCTCTGCTTCGGTTGGAATGCGTACATAAAAACGTTTGTAGGTTTCAGTTACAAAAGCGTCTATATCTGCATTCATGCTGCTTTTGCTTGGTATCTGAATATCTGGATCCGTCATCATTTTAGCGATGATGGTTTCGTAGGCAACTTGTTTGTCACCAATTGAGTTGACCAAATTAATGAGGTCCACCAGTTTGTTTGGACTAAGTGGTTTTTGATACAAATTGGCATATAGAATATTCAGATATTGCGAGGGTGTTTTTTCTTTTCCTTTGTTTGAATTGTTGGATTCAATAGTCAGATCATTGACCTCGTAAATGTAGCTCTCCTCTTTGCAGGAAAACAAGCAAAGAAGTGAAAAGAAAAGGATGAAATATTTTTGTGTAAAACGCATGAAGCTTTATTTGAATTTTTTTAATCGACTAAAAGTTAGCGTACTCGTCAGTGATCATAATGTGGTGTTGAATGTCTTGAATCTTTTTGTTGGCAACAAAATCTTCTAGTAATTCAACGGTCTCCTCAGTCGTTGGCCGGCGAGAAAGCAATTGTTGGTAAACCCAAATAATCATCCCCTCGTACATCTCCGTTGAGTTGATCAAAATGTTGACATAGTCATCTTTGGTTTGACCATTGACTCCAAATAAGCTGGCAGAGCTGTTGTTCTCCACCATGGAAAATCCAGCGTCGAATTCAGCGTCAGTTGGAAATCGCCAAAACAAATTATCAAAAGTTGCATTGACAAAGTTGAAGCTGTTCATGTTAATCTGATCGTAAATTGCATTTGAAACCATTCGACCAAACATTTCATTGAATTCAATCGCCCCATTTTGCATCTCTTCTCTAGACTTAAAAACTTTAGACAACCTAAGAATGACCAATTCATCTTGAGTATCATTAATGAATTCTTCAATCAGCATGTCAGAGGCCCCTTCGATACATCGAATTTTTGCCTGATTGTAAAGATGTTGGTGATAGGCTCTGTAGTAAGAGGTGTCGCCTTCTATAAAGTCAGTGTTATTTTGAAGCTTGTTGATTAAGGCGGATCGTGATGCAGTAGCGATTTGAGTGGCTTTAAGTGCTGCTACTTCCGAAGCCATTTCACTGTCTAATGGTTCACGCCCAATCAGATCAATGAAAACTCGATTGACATAACTTTCGATACGAATTTGTGGAACGTAATTAACGGAAGGAGGGTCGTTGTCCTCAATCGTTATAGTCTCTTTTTTACAGCCTGCAAAAACAAAGAGGAGTAAGAAAAAGCCAACATATATTCGTGTATTTAATGTATAAGTCATGGTGTAGTTTGCCTTTTATCTAAGATATAAAAAAGTGTTGAGACACAGGCTATTATGCCGAGTCTTTAAGCTCGTATTGCAATATCGTTTACATGAAAAGTTAAAAACGGTTCCGTTAACCTAGATAGGGCTGTCTCTATAGGTTCTAGAACGAAAATAATAAGGAAAGCGTGTGCTTGAGGTTTAAATATTTTTAAGACAAATATCAATTAAGAGGTATGATGGAATTGAAGGTGTTTAAAAATTCCGAATAAAAAAGACTAACTAAGTTGAGGTCTATTAAAACAATTGATTTAACATATTTGCATATTTTTTAATAACACGAATGGTTGTTTCATCTTTTTCATAAACCGAATACCAGCCTTGAAACTCGTGTGGAGGATCACCTGTGAAGTCATCTCCCGCTTTCCATACAGCTTTCGGTTTGGCGGGGCGCCCTTCTCCAGACCAGGCCCAAAAGTTACAACCTGCCATGGGGCCTCCTTCCTTTGCATGCTGATAAACGGCATCAAACATGAGTTGATAATATTTGTCTCGAACTAATGTAGCAGCAAGAGGATCATGATCATCAAGGTCACGAGATATTCCAAACTCTTCTAAGACGAGTGGTTTGTTTAGTTTTTTGGCAATAGCCAAATGTTCATCTATGTAGGCTTTGGCTTTATCGAGACCGGTGTCAAAAGTACTATCGACTTGATGTGGATCATACCATCCCCAATTTTGTACCCAGATGTGAATCGTAGTGTAGTCAATGTGTTTGTACTTATGATCTTTATAGAAATCATTTCCATTTGGATTGGCGGTGTTGCCTTCGCTACCAATGGTGAGTAGATGATTGCGATCCAATTTTTTTATGTAGCGAGCAGTTTTACGAATCCATCGACGGTAAGCCCTTGGTTTTTCCATGCCACGAGGTTCGTTTGCAATTTCCCAAGCCATGATGGTTGGATCATTTTTGTAAGCGACTCCAGTGATGCTATTGGTACGATTGATGATTTTTTTCAAATGTAATCGGAATGTTTTTTTTGCTTTCCGATTGGTGTAAAATTTTGATGCAAATTCCATGTAGGTCCACCACTCATTTGTTCCAATGATGGGAGGATAAGGAATAGCTACGTTTTTTTTGCTCCAGCTATAATATTGCGCCATTCCACCTGACCAAGGCCAAAAATTATTGAGGCAAACGACAGCATAGATTTCCCGTTTGGCAAGTTCAGCCATCAAAAAGTCGAGCGCTTCCAATAGATCATTATTGTAGACTCCGGGAGATTCTTGAAGTGCTGGTTGCATTCGCCCTGGTTCGGAGGAAGGTCCCTCGCTAGCAGCCATGATGCGAACATTGGTAATACCGATACTTTTCAAGTGATCTAATTCGCGTAATAAGCGAGGGCGATCTCCACCTGCACCCGCTGATGCAAGATTGATAGCGTACCATAAATTGGTGCCCATGAAATGATAAGGTTGCCCTCCTTTCATTAGCTTCGTTTCCTTTACAGAAATGAAGGATTGCGCTTGTGAAGAGATGGATAGACTTAACATTAGGAGGAAATAAAAATATTTTTGCATTTTGAAATTCAATTTTGACTAGCTGCTTAGTTTAACATGTCTTGTAAAATAGCTATGTTTACAGAGAAGTTGTTAAAGAACTTCGGAAAGTGCAAATAAAGCCCATTTAATAGACTATGCGAAATTTACTATTCTTATATCTGCTGTTTTTGTCCGCTTCCGTCTTTGCAGGAGGAGGTGACACCTTGTCGCTTGATACCCCGTCTGAAGGATTGACGACTAGTGCTGAAGCAAATGAGTTTATCACAAAAGGTCAAACACTTTTTGATGCAGGGAAATTTGACGAAGCTTTGATGAGTTATCAGAACTCCTTGATTCAATTAAGTCCTGGTTTTTCGAATCAAGATCCTAGCGAAAATCCCGATAAAAAAGCCTTGTATGCGAATCCTGATTTATCAAAAATATTTGAAGGAAAGGCAAAAGCATTTGAAGCAATTGCAGAACGAGAAAAAGGAATAGAGACACTTGAAAAGGCATTGACTTCTTGGGAGCTTATGTTTGAAGTAGACAGGCATCTCGGTCATGTAGGAATCGCTTATGATCAAACACATTTCAATAATTTGGTTGCTAATGCATTTAGTCTTTACGAGAAAACGAATAATCCTTCTGTGTTACTTCGTGTATTTAGATTGGTTGAAAAATGTCGAAAAATTAAGACATTGGAAAAGTTACGCGATCCTGTGACCAAACAAATTGCAAATGTACCAGCCAAATTAATCGACAAATTAGTCTTTCAAAAACTACACTTAGATAAGCGCTTAAAAAGTTACCTCTCTGCCAAAGGAACAGCTAATGAAGGCGAAAGAGAAGAGGCTTATAAATCGATTCGGAAATCGTACCAAAATGCACTCTTCGATTTTAAAAAGAAGTATCCCGATTTTTATCGTTTACAATATGATGAGTCAGTGGTGACCGTTGGTGAAATTCAAAATCGTATTTCTGATAAAGAAGAAGCGGTTATTGCATTTTATGATACGAAAGATCAACTCTATATCTTTATCATTGCACAAAATGGTTTTCGTGGCAGACGAATAACAAAAGATTTTCCAATGGAGGATTGGATTAAGCAATTGCGAGTTGACATTCAAAACTACGGAAGTGGAGATAAGGAGGCAGCCTGTATCGCTTATAGAAAAATGGCGTATCAGTTGTATCAAAAGATTGTAGAACCATTAGGCGCACTTCCGAAAAGCGTGGTGCTTATTCCGGATGGTGCTGTTGCACAATTGCCGTTTAGTGCTTTGTTGTCTAAATCTGTATCGGATTGTAATTTTAAAAACTACCCGTTTCTGTTACGGGATCATCAGATCAGTTATCACTATGGAGTGGATCTTTATGCGAGGGCTGCTTACTTGGAACATGAGACTTATAAAAGTGTCGTTGGTATTTCTTCAGGTAAAGATATGGCAGCTATAGGAAAAGTGATGGGAGGAACAGTACTTGACGCAACAAACGCGAATATTGAGCGAGAGGCGGCGACCGCCAGTCTTCTACATTTGTCAGTACCAACTCAAACGAATATGCAGAAGAAGCCTTGGTTTTCTTTACAGCTTTCTGGTAATCGTTCGTTTTCTGAAAAAGAAATTTATGATTTAAACGTAGCATCTCAAATGGTGGTGCTTAGTGATTGTACATTAGGGAATGGGACTGCAGATTTGTTGTCTATCGTTCAAGGGTTTCAGTATGCTGGTGCACAAAGTGTTATTACTTCCTTATGGAAAAATGATGAACGGGCTGTGCGCATTATAATGAACAATTTTTATACGCAACTTCGAAACGGTATGACTAAAGATGCTGCGCTGCAAAGTGCTTGTCTTGCTTTGTGGAAAGAAAAAGATGCAGAGATTTGTCATCCTCTAAATTGGGCAACTTACATGCCGGTAGGAGATATGGATGCAGTTAAAGAAAAGAATTGGTATTTATATTTGATTGGGATTGCACCACTCGTTGCCTTGTTTTATTTTTGGAGAAGAACTTTTAGAGTTGATACTAAAAAGTAAATTTTTTCAAGGGGTAAGTTCTTTTTCAAAAGATGAATAGTTGAAATGATCAGATATGAGTGTCGTTTTATGACCACTTTAGATAGGAAGTTAATGTTCTAACCAAAAATGCTGCGGCCGCAGCTACCGTTTTCTAAACAAACCTCACACTTCAGTCGCGCAAAATTACCATTACGTAAAAAACGGTTTCAAATACAATGTAGGAGACCTATATTTGTACTGTGTAGTTTCTCATAGTATTTATTGTTTTTTAATTCTCCTACGTCATCAGCCTCCGATGTAGGAGATTTTTTTTGCAAAAAAATACTTGGGTGCGCCATTTAGTTAAACGCTTGGTCTTGCATCTATAGTTTTCTCTTCCAATTGTTGATCAGTGATTAATCATTAGCTTCTCTAAAATATCTTCCTCACCAAAAGTACTTTCTAAAAAGTAAACACCATTTGGCCATTCCAGAACATTAATATTTAATTCTTGTGTTACAGGGCCAGCTTCTAATTCTTTGTCAAAGACCATCTGTCCAATTGAATTATAAATTCGTACATAAAAACGAGTTGTAGTAAGCTCACCATACTTTATCGTCAAACTAGAATTGGACGGAATAGGATAAACTTGGAAAACCGATTCTGGTTCAGGTATTGTTGGTGGCTCTTCCTCCTCTTCTTCTTCTTCTTCTTCTTCCTCTTCTTCTTCACCATCTTGAAGGAATATAGGTGTAAGGACAGCACTTGAATTTGCTTCAAAATTTATAGTAGCAGTGGTATCCCCTGTTTCTTCCCAACGTACAAAATAGTAACCTTCGTCAGCAATCGCTTTTATGACAATCGGTACATTATTAAAGTACTTTCCCTCATATTGGTAAGGGATGCTCATCTCATTGCTATGCAAAACAACGGTTCCAGGTGTATCCGCATCATAATTAATCTTCAAGTTGAAATGACCGTTGTAATTAAAATGGTTTTGAAAATTTCCTAAAACATAATCAAAACGAGTGTCGAAAAAATTATTGAATGTATAAAGATGGTCCTGCCAACCACTATAACTTCCTCCAACAGGATTGTCCCACCAATGTATCCATTCTTGAGGAGGATTGTTGAACTTGTTGATTAAAGCAGGAACCTCACTATCAATTCGACCAGAAAGACTATCAATAAAATGAGTTGTTCGCTCTGGCGAAAAAATCGTTTGAGCAAAGGTACAGGTGCGTTGTGAGAACTCATTTTTGAAATTCTGATTCACCAACAATTTTCTTAAAAATAAAGTACTCGCTTCCCCGTTTGGCCAGAAACTACCGTTCGTTGTAGTTGCATGATTAATGGCATCATAGCTTGCCACAGCAGGCGACCATTGGCCGTAGCCAGAACTAATATCAGTATCAAACAACATCCAACGCCACTTTCCATTATTACGGTCGCGCCAAACACTAATGTTATTAGCTGGCCAGTCATAATTGGCAATATAAACTTGCGTGATATGATAGTTTATAAACTCGTTGATGTCAATCCAATTAGAAGCTACATTCATATTGTTCTGATTGGAAAATGAATTGGTTCGAATGAAAAGAGTCAGGTCATCCCAATTGTCTGTGTCCCCCTCTTTTACCTGCGGGGTGTAATATGGATTTTTAAGTAAATCAATACTGTCTTGAGATACATCGTGATGTGATTCGATATAGTGTTTTGTAAAAAATTCACGAATACCATAGAAGCCCCAGTATTCATTATTCAAATAAACAACAGCTGGGGTATACGCCATTAGGTCAATATCAACTTGATTGAAGAGTAGACTTTGAATGGTTGCATCACGAATCATAGTCAGTGGGTAATCTGTGCCACTTCCACGTAGCTTGAATCGTTTGAAGGTATTGACCTCGTAGTTTTCAAAAAGCGGATAGTCCACAATGTCGTCACCATATTCCTGTTCTCTAAAAAAGAGGTTCAACATTTTTAAAGCATAACCTCTAGAGCAACCACCACCGATTTTCATTCCAGCATTTAGCTGAAAAGCTAAATCTCCTTCTGGTTCAAAGTAGCGAACAGTAGCAGGGCGTTCCCAATCTTGATTCCAATTTCGAGGTATGACGTCTGAGCAATAACCAGTGACACCATTAGAGCCACTGATGTACATGCCTTCTTGTTCATCCCAAAGATATTTAGCGTCAATGCTCAATTGTATGACCGGCAATTCGTGTTCGTTACCAACAAGATAAAAAGCTTCTTTTTTTGGACTAGAAGCATACCCTTGTTTGAACGCTGCAGCACGCAACAAAGTAGTTTCGTTAATAGAGAACTGTCCGGTATATAGTATAGAACTTAAGGTAGGAGTGCTGCCGTCTGTAGTTATTCTAATTTGAGCATCAGGGTCGCTACAGGATAATGTAATCGGGAAACTATTGTTAAATGATCCACTCTCGACAGAGAATGTAATACTCGCGTTGAGGAAAAGTCCATTTCCATTGTTTGATTCGTTGGGGCTGTATTCGCCAAAGAAAACCCAGTTGCTGCTGCCATCTGTTTCTCTGCCGTAACTGATGTTTTCTGGTAAGTTTCCAAAAGTTATTTCGTCAAGTAAAACCAGTTCTCCACCTTGTTCCTGAGAGAGGAATAAAGTCTCTCCATTGCTACTAAGTTTGAAGGGTGCGTGATTAGGGCCTTGATCGATTTGGTCATCTAGCCAGAGGATAGTAAAACCGTTTGGTGGAATGACAATCGTTTCTTCTATCTGCCATTTCGTTTTGTTGTCTGGGTCATCAGAAAGATAAAGACCGGTAATAAGTACGCTGGTGTCATTTGCGTTGTATAGCTCTACCCAATCGTCTGCTTCACCATATTCATCTTCAATGACATCATTTTTTGCCATAAGCTCATTGATGTAAATCTGACTTAGATTGTCATTTAACACTGGAACTTCAACATCAATAATAAGTTGAGCGACATAATTTTGATTGCCCTCATAGGCATGAGCGATTCTTTGTCCGCTGCCACTGATGATAAAGTTGATGGCATTGCCTTGTTCCCAATTAGGGCGATCAATGATTTCTTGAATGATGTTGGAAAGGTCTGAAGTTTTTTGTGCTTCGTTGGCTTCGTTTATGGTCCACCAGTTTGGAGGTGACCAGTTGATCGATTGAGTGGTTAGGGTGCGACTAGTGATGTTGAAAGCTGCGTTAGAAAAGCTGTTGGCATTATCTACGGCTTCACCATAAATTTGGATGGAGCAATTACCGTTTGAAACTTCGTCCGTTTGAAATTGAATGTTTGCGTTTTGAATAGTTGTCCCTTGAGGAAGTTGGATGTTTGAAAAATGAAGACCAACGGTTTGTGCACCTCCATTATCGCTATCTTCAGCGAGTTCAATATCGGTTGAGTTGATCAACATTTGACCATTGCCAAGTTCTTCCATATCATCGAAGGGAGATTGGATAGAATAGCTTAGAGAAACGACGATGGTGGTATCTGTAACTTTTGCCGAAAGGTTATTACTAAAGCAAAGGATCAACCCGAGTATGTATAATAAGTTCAGTACTTTCATAAGGAATGCAGAAGTTTCAATTTGTGAATAGCTTAATATACGGAGTTTGGAATTAATGGTTATTGGAAAAAGGAGGGAAGGGCTTGGTGTGTAGTAAAATAGTAGGCTTTTGTATGGGGATTGCTATTTGAGTGTGGGAGGTATAAATAAACCAATAGAAATATGTTTAGCCCCTAAACAAAAAAAGCCCAACTCAAAGAGTTGAACTTTTAATGTTCTGAGGACGGGAGCGGATTCGAACCGCCGTACAAGGTTTTGCAGACCTCTGCCTAACCGCTCGGCCACCCGTCCTGATTAGAGGCACAAATATAGTATAATTTTTATATGCCTGTCAAGACCTGCAAGCATTTATATTCGAA